>NZ_JBOZCJ010000015.1:0-55728 GCF_051265215.1 Actinotignum stranguriae | reverse complement strand
CCCCCATGCGAGAGCGCCAGAATATTCGGTATTAGACCCCGTTTCCAAGGCTTATCCCAAAAAGGAGGGCAGGTTACTCACGTATTACTCACCCGTTCGCCACTAATCCACCCACAACAAGTTGCAGGCATCATCGTTCGACTTGCATGTGTTAAGCACGCCGCCAGCGTTCGTCCTGAGCCAGGATCAAACTCTCCACAAAAAACCAGAGAGCAAGAAAAACAACTAGCTCCAAAAACAAAAAATAAAAAACAAGAACAACACACCACCAACAAACAAACCAAACACCACATAAAAACACGGCACCTAGTAACCATCCGCTGGAGTGCTAACTGTCCTCGCACACACCCACACAACCAACCAGGAAACCAACAACAACATCAGTCAACCCCGGAATGGCTATGTGAACAAAAAATATTTCACGTAAAAATATTAGTCAGACACGCTATTAAGCATCCAAACACCACACCCACACCCCACACCAACCAATAACCATTGACTGGTTAGTCCAGGGAGAATCATCCACGCTCAAGAAGAGCAACCCCGTTAGCCTACCACCACCCAGCCCGGTAAACAAACCGAACCATCGTGGCCTAAGCCACTCACGAGGATTTCCGTGCCGCTCTGAGCTCTTACCGGGCTCTCGGCGACGGATAACAAGCTTACAAGCCCAACCCGCCAGACGCAAACCAAACCAACGAGACACCCACCACACCTGGCTGAATAAGCGGAAAACACCCGGAAAACCACGCCCACACACACGCCTGCACACCCCTCAAGCACCGCCCCGCCGAACCCCGCGGCGCGGCACATGAGGCGCGCGGGCAAGAAGCTGCGGCGTCGTCGATAATAGAGAAGTGAGTGCACGAAAAGCTCCGGCTACTGCCGGTAACCCTCAGCAAAGCGACCCGAAGCGGCCGTCCCCCGATCCCACAACAAACCATCCGCACAGAGGAACCACGCTTCAGCCGGGCACGCAGCTCGGCCTGCTTGTCACCCTCGTCATTGCCGTGCTGTCCTATCAGCTCAACACCACGATGGTGACTCCTGCGCTTCCCGATATCGGGCGGAGTTTTGCGGTGAGCGAGGGAACGCTTGCCCTCGTCTCGAGCCTTTTCTTCCTCGCCGGTGCGGTTGCCGGGATTCTCCTTACCCGTTGGAGTGATTTTATTGGCCGCACCCGCATGCTCCTGGCGGTTCTTGTGATCCTGCTGGCGGGAACACTGGTATGCGCACTCGCGCCGAACTTCCCTATTTTCGTGGCGGGGCGCGTCCTCCAAGGTATCTCCGGGGCGGTCTTCCAACTCGCGTATATGATCCTGAGCGAATCAGTATCGCCGGTAGTTCTAGGCACCATGCTCGGCATCATCAGCGCCGCTAACGGAGGCGTGGGTGGCCTGGACGGATGGCTCGGCGGAATACTCACCGACCGCTTCGGATTTCAGGCAATTTTCTTCGTTATTGCAGGTCTCACCTCGGTGGCAATTTTCCTGACGGTTCGGCTACTCACTACCCCGGAGCGGCCCGCCGCAAGCGGAAAAATGGATTGGTGGGGCGGCGCACTTCTCTCCCTCAGCCTTATTTCCCTGACCTACTACGTCACTATTGGCGGCGTCCGCGGGTGGTTGGCCCCGGCTAGCCTCTTACTTTTCGGTGTGGCCGCGCTATTTTTCTTCGTTTTTTGCATGGTTGAGCATCGGGTTCCCTCGCCGCTTTTCGCCCTGCGTCATCTGGCATCACGCCACTGCTGGCCACTTATTGCTATCACCCTGCTATCCCTTGCTTCGGTTTTTACGGTCATTAATTTCACGGTCGCGCTTTTTGCCCAGAATTCCGACGTGGGCTATGGGCTGGAAGCTGGCCGGGCCGCGCTCCTCTACCTCACCCCGCCCGCACTTATTGGGCTGGTTGCCGCCCCGCTTTCCGGGTGGCTGGCGGGGAAAATCGGCTGGCTCACCGTGCTGCGCACCGGGCTCTTCCTCTCCCTGTGCGCGATTGGCGGGATCTGGATCTTCCTCGATCACCAACGGGTTGTTTTCGCCCTCATCGCGCTTCTTGGAATCACCTATAACGGCATGATTCTCACAACTGTCAACGGGCTTGGCGTTATCCTCGCTCCGCCCGAAGCACCCGGCTCGCTCCCCGGTCTCAACGGCGCAGCTTTCGGCGTTGGTGCGAGCCTGGGTATCGGACTGGTTGCGCCCCTCGTGGGAACGTGGGATGGCTACCGCGGGGCGCTGGCGGTTTCGGCGGGCATCGCCGCGCTAGCTTTGCTGTGCGCATGGGTCCTGAAAATGCGCACCGATTCATAACGACGACGCAGCTATCTGGCCACCGCGCACCCGTGCGCCACGAGCTCCAGTACAAAAGTGGCCGGCACCTGAGCCAGGCACCGGCCACCTCCGCCGCTTGAGCGCATGAGCTAAGCGAACACCTCAGTTTTTAGAGCAGCGAGGCGTAGAGCGCGCGGATTTCTTCCTTGGTGGCCTTGCGGGGGTTGCCCGGGGTGCACACGTCGTTGAAGGCATCCTCGGCCAGGGCGTCGAGGCCGGATTCGTCCACGCCCACCGCGGAGATCGTGGTGGGATTACCCAGGTCCTCAACCAGCTGCTTGACCGCGTCCACCGCGTAGGTACGCGCTTCTTCTAGCGCGACGTCGTACGAATCCTTCATGCCGAAGGCATGCGCAATATCGCGGTACTTTTCACCGGTGTACTCGGCGTTGAACTTCATGACAGCCGGCAGCAGGATACCGTTGGCCACGCCGTGCGGCGCGTCGTAACGCCCACCGAGCGGGTGCGCCATGCCGTGCACCAGGCCCAGGCCCACATTGGAGTAGCCCATGCCCGCGATGTAGGAGGCATAACCCATTTGCTCCACGGCGTCGGTATCGCCATCGGCAGCCTTGCGCAGGTTCTTCGCGATCATCTGGATCGCCTTGAGGTGAACCGCGTCCGAAAGCTCCCAGGCACCCGGGGTGATGTAACCTTCGATGGCGTGGGTGAGGGCATCGAGCCCGGTCGCCACCTTGAGGGAGCGCGGCATGCCGTCCATGAGATCCGGATCCACAATGGCGAGCACCGGAATATCGTGTTCGTCCACGCACACAAACTTGCGGTGCTTCTCCGTATCGGTAATCACGTAGTTAATGGTGGTTTCCGAAGCGGTACCGGCGGTGGTGGGGATACCGATAATCGGCACGGAGGGGTTCTTGGTGTCCGCCACGCCCTCGAGGGAAAGAACATCGGAGAATTCGGGGTTCGCACCGATAATGCCGATGGCCTTCGCGGTGTCCTGCGGGGACCCGCCGCCCAGGCCGATAAGCACATCCGCGCCGGATTCCTTGAGCGCCTGCACGCCGGCCTTCACATTTTCGACGGGCGGGTTCGGAACAACGTCGTCGAAAATCTCGTAAGCAAAATCGGCCTCATCCAAACGCTTCGTCACTAGGCCCACGGTCCCGGCCTGACGCACACCCTTATCGGTGATGATGAGGACTTTCTTGAAGCCGCGGCGATGCAGCTCGGGGACCAGCTGGTCGAGCGCACCGCGCCCGAAGTACGAGGTTTGGTTGAGGATCATGCGATTAACCATGACAACTCCTTATGTCGAATATTCGTAGCAACTGCGCCACTTTCCTGACATGGAACATTGTTCCATTTTTTTGACCCCCGCCCTATGACGTAAGGCCCGGCACGGATTGATCGCCGGGGCCGTGGCGATATTTTCCCGCCCAATCCGCGAGCTGCCGGGCCGGGAAGGCTTTACTCTCCCCGGCTTTCATTTTAGACTGGCCGTGTCAGAATCCCAACTATTAATATTCCGTCCCACTAAATGGGATTGGATGCGTTGCGGTGGAGATGCGCGCGGCACGTTTTCGCGCACGCGGAACAGCCGCACGGTATCGCGTACGGAACGACTGCTTGCGGTCACGCACGCGGAACGACGGCGCAGCTACCCCGCAGCAACCTCTCAACAATCACATAGCACTCACACATAGACGCAAAGGAGCATCTCATGTCATTGCCAACCATCAAGCACGTGCGCGCCTTCTTCATGGGCGGCGCCACCGCCAAGAATAAGGGCCAGGGCGGCGGCGACTATCACGACCAGGGCGGCGGGCACTGGATCGATGACCATATCGCCACCCCGATGTCCAAGTACAAGGAATACGAACAATCACGCCAGTCCTTCGGGATCAATGTGCTGGGCACCTTGGTGGTGGAAGTGGAGGCCAGCGATGGCACCACCGGCTTCGCCATCTCCACGGCCGGCGAAATCGGCTGCTTCATCGTGGAAAACCACCTCAGCCGCTTTATCGAAGGCAAGCGGGTGGATGACATCAAGCTCATCCACGACCAGATGATCAACTCCACCCACTACTACTCCGGTGGCGGCGGCGTGGTTATGAATACCATCTCCTGCGTGGACCTGGCCCTGTGGGATCTATTCGGGAAGGTGCTCGGCCAGCCGGTGTACTCGCTGCTGGGCGGCGCGGTTCGCGATGAAATCAAGTTCTACGCCACCGGTTCGCGCCCGGATCTGGCCAAGGAGATGGGCTTCATCGGCGGGAAGATGCCCACCCAGTGGGGCCCGCACGACGGCGATGCCGGCATTCGCCGCGAGGTGGAGCGCATCAAGGATATGCGCGAGAAGGTGGGCCCGGACTTCTGGCTCATGTGGGATTGCTGGATGAGTCAGGACGTCAATTACGCCGTCAAGCTCGCCCACGCTTGCGCTCCCTATAACCTCAAGTGGATCGAGGAATCCTTCCCCGCCGCGCAATACGATAATTACGCCGAGCTCAAGCGCCAGGTCCCGGCCGGCGTGATGGTCTCCACCGGCGAACACCACGGCAACCTTGCCGCTTTCCGCACCCTCTCCGAAACCGGCATCGATATTATGCAGCCGGACGTGGGCTGGTGCGGCGGCATCACCACCCTCCTCGAAATCGCGGCCATCGCGAAGTCGCGCGGCCAGCTGGTGGTTCCGCACGGCTCCTCCGTGTACTCGCACCACGCCGTTATTACCTTCACGAATACGCCGTTTAGCGAGTTCCTTATGACCAGCCCGAAGGCGGATACCATCCGCCCGCAATTCGACCCCATCCTTCTGGGCGAGCCGGTCCCCGAAAATGGCCGCATTTCCAAGGAGACCCTGACGAAGCCCGGATTCGGCGTCGAACTCAATCGCGATATCGCGCTGGAACGCCCCTATACGCACTAAATCCGGCCACCGGTCACGCCATCCGCGCCGGTCACGCGACCGGCGCGGGTGCCGCACTCTTCGCGCAGCCGCTAGTCACGCGGACTCGCGCATCCACGCATACGAAAAGGAGAAATTATGACAGCCTCTTCGCCATCTCCAGGATCGCCCGCGGCTAAGTCCGGGGCCTCCGCCGCCCGCGAAGCAACCCTGAATATCGCGGTGCGCAAGGCGCGTCGTCGCCTTGTTCCCTTCATGATGTTGCTCTACGTGCTCGCCTTCCTGGACCGTTCCAATATCGGATACGCCCAGCAGGAATACATGCTAGATACCGGCATCGGTGAAGCCACCTTCGCGCTCGGCGCGGGGATTTTCTTCGTGCTCTACGCCTTCCTCGGCGCTCCCGCGAATCTCATGATGCGCAAAATCGGGGCGCAGAAATGGATCGGTTCCATCGCGGTGGCCTGGGGTCTGGTATCGGCCTGCATGGCCTTTGCTGATACCCCGGCGAAATTCCTCACCATTCGCCTGCTCCTGGGCGTGGTGGAAGCCGGCTTCTTCCCCGGCATGATCTACCTCGCCTCCATTTTCTTCCCCGCGAAACCGCGCGCTTATGTGATGGGCCTCTTCTACCTCGGTGCACCCCTCGCGCTGGCACTCGGCTCGCCATTATCCGGTGCGCTCTTGCAGATGCACGGCTTCCTCGGCTTCCCGGGGTGGTTCTGGATGTTCCTCATTGAGGGCCTGCTCGCCGCGGTTGTTGGGTGCCTCGCTTTCTTCTATTTCGACGACGGACCGCGCTCTGCCAAGTTCCTGACTCCCGAAGAGCGGATCGTCCTGGCCGAAGCGGTGGAAGGTGAAGATTCCGGTTCCGGGGTGAAGTCCACCCTCAAGGATGCCTTCACGAATGCTCGGGTATGGACGCTCGCCATGGCTTACTTCGCCATCCAGGTGGCGGTGTACGGCGTCGTCTTCTATATCCCCACGCAGGTGGCGCGCTTGCTGGGCGAATCGGTGGGCTTCAAGGTGTCCCTCGTCGTCGCCATTCCGTGGGTGGTCTCCCTTATCGGCACGTGGTGGTTCTCCAAGAACGCCACCACCCCGGATCGGCAGCGGATCTGGTCGGCCGGGCTGCTGCTAGCCGCCGGGCTGGCCCTCGGGCTTTCGGCGCACGCCACCCCGATTCTCGCGATTGCGGCGCTGTGCATCGTGGCCACCGGCGTGATTGCCTGCCAGCCGCTCTTCTGGACGATGCCCACGAATCTGCTGGCCGGGGCCGCTCTGGCCGCGGGTATTGGTTTCATCAATACCTGGGGTGCGGTTGGTGGTTTTGTGGCACCGAATCTGAGAGTATGGTTCAACGAAATCTTTGATACCCACCAGTCGAGCGTGGCGGGACTCTGGGCGGTTGCAGCGGTGGCAATCCTCGGTTCCTTCATTATCGTCGCTCTCAAGAATCGAAAGGACGTTGGTATTGAAAGCGACGTTGCCTAAAAACCAGTTCAAAGCAGAGTTTGCGGCCTCCCCGCAGCGGGCGCGCCGTGGAATTTGGATGACGATGGCTTCGGCTACCTCGGCGGAAATCTGCGCCGGTTCGGGTGCTGATTGGCTGTTATTCGACGGCGAACACGCCCCTTACACGGTGGTGTCCCTGCTGGATCAGCTGCGGGCCGCCTCCGGATATCCCATGCCCCTCATTGTGCGGCCGGTGGAAACCACTGCGGCGCATATTAAACAGGTGTTGGATCTGGGAGCGCAGAACCTGTTGCTGCCCATGGTGGATACCCCGGAGCAGGCCCGCGCGGCGATGCGGGCGGTGCGCTATGCCCCGCGCGGGATCCGCGGGGTGGGGGCATCGGTGGCGCGCGCCGGGAATTGGGGCCGCTACACCTCCTATATGGAGGAAGCCGAAGCGGAGCTTTTCGTAATGCTGCAAATCGAATCCCGGGAGGCGCTCTCCCACCTGGATGAGCTGCTTGAGGTGGAGGGGCCGGATGGTTTCTTCATCGGGCCGGCTGATCTGGGCGCCTCGCTGGGCAATCCGCCCGCGGAGGAGTTGCACGCGATTGTGTGCGATGCGCTCGGGAAAATCCGGGCGGCCGGACTGGTGGCCGGTTCCCTGGCCTTCGATGATGCGGTAGCCGAACAGTATATTGCCGCGGGAGCGAATTTCATCGCGACCACGGCGGATTCCACTCTGCTGGTGGAGGCACTCGCCGCGAAATTCCCGGAGCGGTAATTACCCCTCCGACCCGTCTCCGGTACCAGGTTCCCAACTATTGGGAACCTGGTACCGTTTGTATATGACATCCGAAGATATCCCTGGCACGCAGACACTCCGCCACGGTCTTCTTGTTCTCCGTGCCGTCGCCACAGGGGCTCGGAATCTCAGCGAGGTCACCACGGCAACCGGCCTGAGCCGCTCGAAGGCGCACCGGCTCCTCCAGGCCCTGCGCCAGGAACGCTTCCTGCGCACCGATGAAACCGGCACGTATTTCCTCGGGGCTTCCCTCATTGAGCTGGGTTTTCAGGCCCTCGATAATATTTCTTTGGTCGGCATTGCTTCCCCGCTGCTCTCCCAGCTTTCCGAGGAGACCCTCGATACCGTGCACCTGGGCACCGAGCTGGAAGGCGAAGCCCTCTACCTCCTCAAATTCCCCGGGCACCGCGGTATTGAGGTGCGTTCCCAGGTGGGCACCCGCCGCCCCATCACCCGCACCGGGCTGGGCCGTTCCCTCATTCTTGACAGCCCCGAGCGCTGGGAGGGCCTCTACCGGGCGGATCGCGAGCGGGTGCGGGATACTCCCCCGCCGGAAACCCTGGAGGAATTCACCGCCGCGATGGAAAAATACTCCCGCAATGGCTATTCGGAGGATTGGGAGATTAGCGAGCCCGGGATTCGCTGCGTGGCCGCGCCGATCCGCAATGCGTCGGGGAATATTGCGGCCTCGATTAGCGTCTCCAGCGCGGTTATTTATATGGGGAAGGCGCGGATGCGCGAACTAGCGGCGGCGGTTACGGCAACCGCCGCGGAGATTTCCCGCCAGATCGGTTACGGAGCGGTGTAGCTGCGGGCTACCGTGCGTGGCTTTTTAGCACGACGACGCCGCGTCCCCGCGGCGCGCGGGCGCGCCGCGGCGCCGTCGTACCACCTGGAGTGAGGCTATTCCACATCGAGGGGAACTCGGAAGCGCGGGGCCGGGAAGGCGGCGTCCAGGCGCGCGAGTTGGTCGGCGCTCAGTTTGAGGCGCGCGGCCTCCAAGTTTTCCCGCATGTGTGCGAGTTTTCCGGTGCGCGGAATCGCGATGACCTCGCCCTGCGCCATCACCCAGGCGAGCAGCACCCGGAAGGGGCTCACGCCCAGTTCGCGGGCGACCTCGATGAGGGCCGGGTTTGTGACCAGGCCGTTGCGGAGGGTCCCGGCTTGGGCGAGCGGGCAGTATGCGATGAGCGCCACGCCGCGCCGTTCCATGAGGCCGCGCAGCTCCACTTCGATCCCGCGCGAGCCGAGGTGGTAGAGCACCTCGTTGGCCTGGCAGTTTTCACCGCCGGGCACCGCGGCCAGCTCCTGCATATCTTCCACGTCGAAATTGGAGACGCCCCAGCTGCGGATTTTCCCGCTGCCGCGCAGGCGCTCGAGTTCCGCCACGGTTTCGGCCAGCGGGGTGCCGCCGCGCCAGTGGTAGAGGTACATATCCACGTAGTCGGTGCCGAGGCGCTCGAGGCTGGCGTCGAGCGCAGCCTCCATGCGGTGGCGCGAGGCGTTGGAGGGCAGCACTTTGGTGATGAGGTAGAGCGATTCGCGCGGGAAGGGCGTGATTGCTTCGCCCACGAGTTCTTCGGAGCGCCCGCTGCCGTACATTTCCGCGGTGTCGATGAGCCGCGCACCGCCTTCGATTCCGCAGCGCAGTGCCGCGATTTCTTCCTGCCGGCTCGCGGGGTTATCGCCGAGGAACCAGGTGCCCAGCCCGAGGGCCGGCACGGTATCGCCATTGGCCAAGGTGATGTTGTGCATGGATATCGTTCCTCTCGTGGTTGTTCTACGCTCCAGCGTGCCACGAGGCAGCCCGAGCCGCAAAGTAACCAGCTGATCCGAGCCACCCGGGCCACCCGAGCCACCCGGGCCGTTCAAGCCGTTCGAGCCGTTCGAGCCGCAAAATGTACCTCAGGAACATTAAAGCCGTGAAAAACTGTCAGCCACGTACACTTTGCACATGCGTCGAGCGAAGGGATAGCCATGGTTCGTGTTTCTCCGGATCCGGATTGGACGCCGGTGCCTTTCCGCCAGTCATGGAGCGGGCACCTCATTGTCGGCACGCTGACCGCGATAGGTATTGTGATTGCGCTGGCGCTGAGCCGGTTCTTCCTCCCTCATCAGGTGAATTTTTTCGCTCTGCTGCTCATTGTTGCGCTGAGCACTGTGGCTGTTGAATTCTTTTCGGCGCACGTCGACCGCTGGGATCAACGCCGCTGGCACCACCCGAGCCCTGGCGGATGGATCCCTCCGCTGAGCCGGATTGTATTCTTCGCAGGAGTCTATTTCCTTGTCACGCTCGCACTGACGTGGAACTCCCGGCAGGCACTCATCTGCGCTGGTGTGGCTACCGGGGTCGCGATCATTGAGGTGTTCGGAGTGCGGGAATGGAAAACAGGCTTGACCACAGCGGAGGAAAGAGAAGCCACCCTGAAAGCAAAGAAAGCGCTTGAGGAAATAGCGATAGAGGCGCGCATTGAGCGCCGGGAGAAAGCTCGCCGCAAGGATGCGGAGCGCCGCAAGCGGCTCGGTTTACCGGAGGATACCAGTCCGATCATCACGGTAAAGCCGGGTGGTTTTGAATTCAGGCCGCACCGCGTGAACTTTATTCCGCCGCGCGCCGAGCCCGATGCCGCGGGGCAGCCCAATGGTCAGCCTGATGATCGCTGCGATGGACGCCCTCAGGAGGGGCGGGATTAGCAGCGCGGTGCGCCGAGCTGTGCACGGATGTAGCGGCTGCCGCGGAGGCATGCGCGGCGCGGCGGCCGCGAATTTCCTGCCAAATATTGCGGCTGCGTGCGGCGCTTTCGGTACCCGGCTGGGCGGCACGGCTCCCCCGCCGCCGCGGCCGCTCCGCAGCAGCTGCCGGCGCTTCGGGTGTTTCGGCTGAAGGCTCAGCTTCGGCGGCGGATTCCGTCTCGACAGCTTCAGCCGCTTCAGCCTTTTCGGATGCCACCACTTCAGGCGCTTCACCCGCTTCCGCCACCACATCCAGCACCGGCACCCCGGCGGCGGGCCCGAGCGCGGTGGCACGCTGGAGGCGAACTTCGTCCACAGAAAGCAAGATTCCAGCAGCCCGCTCCAGGATGGTCACCTGCCAGACTTGCACCCCGGCTCCGGCCAGAGCCCGCACGGCATCAGTAATATCCGGATCGATAGCAAAAGCGAAGATGCTCAGGCGCGGGGCCGGTTCCGGGATGGGCGGATTGACAGCTGTGAACTCCTGCCAGGCGGAGGAAAAATCGTGAGGCCCGCCCGGGAAAAGCCGAGTAATTTCGCGCCTGTCTAAAGTGGCGTGCTGGGCGGAACGGGCGAGGGCCGCGAGGAGCGCTGCGCCGTCGAGAATATCAATAATATCGACGCTAATAATGTTCCCGGTGGCATCCAAGGCAACCAGAGAAGCGGTGCCGCACTCCCCTTCCGGGCGCGTCCACGCTACCTGGAAGGCCGGGAAATCGAGGAACTCCGCAATCTGGGCGCGCAGCGCTTCGGCAACGGAGGCGCGGGTTCCTTCTGGAAGATCCGCGGGAGGCGCCGCGCGATGAAATTGCCCGCCACGTAATGAGAAAACGCCCACGAGATACCATCTCCGATACTGCTTACCGCACCAACCTGCCTACCCAAGCCTATCCTAGGCGAGGTACCTGAGAATTGACTGCACCGCGCTTTATTGCACGACGGCGCCCGCGGCTCCGGGTGCTTGCGCCACCGTGCCCGAACGGCCCCGGTGGCCCGGTATGGCTACGCCACCAGATGCCGAGCGGCCGGGCGGAATCCAGCTCCGTGAAGAGCTCGGTTCCCGCCCGGCCGCTGTGCAGTGCTAGGCGTGCTTAGCTAACGTTTGCGTGCCTCGCTAACGGTTACGCAACTAGCCGTGCTTAGCTAGCATGTGCGTGCCTAGCTAACGTCCACGCAGCTACGTGCAAGACGCAAGTGCTACGCCGTCGCGCCGGCTCCGGACTCATGCCCCTTGGCCATAACGGCCGCGCGCCCGGCTTCCAGGCGTGCCACCGGCACCCGGAACGGGGAGCAGGACACGTAATCCAAACCGACGGAGTCGAAGAAGTGCACCGAGGCGGGATCACCGCCGTGCTCACCGCAGATACCCACGGTGAGGTTCGGGTTGCCCTTCCGGCCACGTTCGGTACCCATGCGCACCAGCTCGCCCACGCCTTCGCGGTCGATGGTCTCGAAGGGCGAGGTGTCAAAGATCCCTTCCGCCATATAGGTCGGAATGAATTCGTGTTCGACGTCGTCCCGCGAGAAGCCCCACGTGGTCTGGGTCAGGTCATTGGTGCCGAAGGAGAAGAATTCGGAATCCTCGGCGATCTTCTCCGCGATAATCGCCGCGCGCGGCAGCTCGATCATATTGCCGATCGCGATGTCCAGGTCGTAGCCGGATTCGCGTTCCACATCGGCGATGATCTTGCGGGCGCGGTCCGCCACCAGGCGGAATTCCTTATCCGAACCGATGAGCGGGATCATGATTTCCGGATGCGGATCCAGGCCGCGCTTGCGGCAGGCCACCGCAGCTTCGGCCACCGCTCGCACCTGCAGATCCACGAAACCGGGGATCTGGATGGACAGGCGCACCCCGCGCAGGCCCAGCATCGGGTTATCTTCGTGGCGTTCGGTTGCCGCCCGCAGCAGGGTGCGGGTGTGTTCGGGCACCTGCTGGCCGCGGGCTTCCATGGTGGCTACCTCAACCGCGAGCTTCGTCATATCCGGGAGGAATTCGTGCAGCGGCGGGTCGATGAGGCGCACCACCACCGGCAGCCCGTCCATCGCCTCGAAAATACCTTCGAAGTCACCGCGCTGGAGCGGCATGAGCGCGCCCAGGGCCGCTTCCTGCAATTCCGGGGTGGCCGCGAGGATCACGTGCTCGATAAGTTCGCGCCGCTCCCCTAAGAACATATGCTCGGTGCGGCACAGGCCGATCCCCTGCGCCCCGAATTCGCGAGCGCGCGCGGCATCTTCCGGATTATCGGCGTTCGCCCGCACGTGCATGCGCGCGGACTTATCCGCTTGGGTGAGGATGCGATCCACGGAACGCACCAGTTCGCAGGTATCCACATCATCACCGGCAGCTTCCAGCGCGGCTTCCAGGCCCTGGGAAACGTAGATCATAACCGGGGAATCTTCCACCGGCACCGCCCCGAAGAACACTTCGCCGGTGGTGCCGTCAATGGAGATCACATCCCCGGCGCGCAGCGTCTGCCCGGTGGACTTGATGAAGACCGTGCCGGCCTTTTCTTCCACAAGCAGGTCCTCCGCGCCCACCACGCAGGTGCGCCCCATCCCGCGGGCCACCACCGCGGCGTGCGAGGTTTTTCCGCCGCGCGCGGTGAGCACGCCGGCGGCCACCACCATGCCGGGCAGGTCATCCGGGTTGGTTTCGCGGCGCACCAGAATCACCTTGGCGCCTTCCGCGGCGCGCGCCTCCGCCTGCTCGTTGCTGAACACCACTTCACCCACGGCCGCACCCGGGGAGGCCGCCATGGCCTTCGTGATGAGGGTGCGCTGCGCATCACGCTGGAACTGCGGGAAGAGCAGAGAAGTGAGCTGTTCGCCGGTAGTACGGGTGATGGCTTCTTCCGCGCTGATGAGCCCTTCGTCCACCAGCTGGGTGGCGACCCGGAAGGCCGCGGCGGCGGTGCGCTTCCCCACGCGGGTTTGCAGCATCCACAGCTTGCCTTCCTGGATGGTGAATTCGATATCGCACAGGTCCCGGTAGTGGTTTTCCAGGCGCTTCATGATGTCCATCAGCTCGGTGTAGGAAACCGGGTCCAGCTGCTCAAGGTCCTTGAGGGAGAGGGTATTGCGGATACCGGCCACCACATCCTCACCCTGGGCATTGACCAGGTAATCGCCGTACACCCCGGAATGCCCGGTGGAAGGATCGCGGGTGAAGGCCACCCCGGTTCCGGACTTCTCCCCCATATTGCCGAAGACCATCGTGCAAATATTGACGGCGGTGCCCAGGTCATCCGGGATGTGTTCGCGCCGCCGGTAGATGCGGGCGCGTTCGGTGTTCCAGGAGCGGAACACCGCGGTGATTGCGAGGTTCATTTGCCGGCGCGGGTTCTGCGGGAAGGGGTACCCGGTGGCGCGCCGCACGATTCCCTTGAATTGTTCGACCAGCTCTTGCAGGTCCGCCGTCGTCATATCAAGATCGCCGCTGTAGCCTTTTGCCTTTTGGAGGGCGTGCAGGGCGTCTGAGAATAGATCCCCGTCAATATCGAGCACGGTCCGGGCGAACATTTGGATGAGGCGCCGGTAGGAATCCCAGGCGAAACGTTCGTTGCCCGATTGCGCCGCCAGGCCCTTCACGGATTCATCATTGAGGCCAATATTGAGCACGGTTTCCATCATGCCGGGCATGGAGAACTTCGCGCCCGAACGCACCGAGAGCAGCAGCGGATCCTCCGGATCGCCAAGTTTCTTGCCCATCTGCTCTTCCACGGCTTCCAGGTGGCGCGTCACCTCCGCTTCGAGTTCTTCAGGTTCCTGCCCGTTACTCAGGTAGTAGCGGCAGGCTTCGGTGGTGATGGTGAAACCGGGTGGGACAGGCAAATCCATGTGGACCATCTCAGCCAGGTTGGCTCCCTTGCCGCCGAGCAGGTCCTTCATGTCCTTGTTGCCCTCGGTAAATGCGTATACGAACTTGGTCATATCGTCCTCCGTGGGGATTCACACGCGCATAAGTGCGCGGAGCGGCCCCGTCGCCGCTCACGTGTCCAGGGTAACACTTTGGGGCGGCGTGATCGAGAGGGATTTTTAGTGAATACCGCGCACGTTTCCGGCCGCGTCCACGTCAATGGCCAGGGCGGATGGTTCTGTGGGCAGGCCCGGCATCAGCATGACGCTCCCGGCCATCACAACCACGAACCGGCCGCCCGCGGAGAGATGCACGTCCCGTACCGGCACGTCGAAATCGCTGGGGGCGCCCAGGCGTTTCGGGTCGGTGGTGAAGGAGGCCGGGGTTTTCGCGATGCATACCGGATAGCTGCCATAGCCGCGTTCTTCCAGGTCACGCAGTTGCTCGCGGGCTTCTTGCGCGAAGGTCACGCTCGCACCCCCGTAGACGCGCCGCACCACCGCGGTGATTTTCTCAGCAAGGCTCGCGTGATCCGGGTACGTGAACGTGGTGCGGGAGGGCGTTTCGAGGGCGCGCAGGACCGCTTGGGCCAGTGGCGCCGCGCCTTCCCCACCGCGCGCGAAATGTTCAGACACGGCCACGGGCACGCCCAGATCTTCGAATTGCGCGCGCACCTTTGCGATATCGGCTTCGGTATCCGTATCAAAACGATTAAGGGCGACGACGACGGACTGCCCCCACACCGCCCGCAAATTATGGATATGCCGGGCGGCATTGGCGATACCCCCGTGATAGCGCAGGGCGCGCAAGGTAACCACGAAAACGACTGCGTCGGGGCGCAGCCCGGAGGTTCGGCACATAATGTCAATGAACTTTTCGGCGCCCAGATCGGCCCCGAAGCCGGCTTCGGTCACCGCGATCTCCCCCATCGCGAGCGCAGCGCGGGTAGCCATCACGGAATTGCAGCCGTGGGCAATATTGGCGAAAGGCCCACCGTGCACGAGCGCCGGGGTGCCTTCCTGAGTGGCGACCAGGTTCGGGGAAAAAGCATCGGCGAGGAGGGCGAGCATGGCGCCGGTGGCTCCCACATCCTTGGCGGTGACGTGCTTGCCCGCGCGGGTGCGGGCCACTTCCATGTCGTTGAGGCGTTCGCGCAAGTCTGAGAAGGAGGAAGCCAGGCAGAAAGCTGCCATGACTTCGCTGGCAGGCACAATATCGAAGCCGGTAGCACGAGTGGCGTGCGCGCCGGGATTAGAGTGGGTACCCGCGCCCGGGCCGGCACTATCCAGGCGCCCGCTGGGGCTGAGGAGGATAGCGCGCAGCGCCCGGTCATTCATATCGATCACGCGGCGCACGCTCACCGTGGCCGGATCAATATCGTGGGTATCGAAATACACCGCGTTATCCGTCATGGCGGCCAGCAGGTTGTGGGCGGCTGCGATAGCGGCGAAATCCCCGTTGAAATGCAGGTTAATGGAGGCTGCCGGGGTGAGGGTGGCGCGGCCCCCGCCAATGGCCCCGCCTTTGAGCCCGAAGACGGGCCCGAGCGAGGGCTCACGCAGGGCCAGCACCGCGCCTTTGCCGAGGTAGCGCAGGCCGTCCGCCAGGCCGATGGAGGTGGTGGTTTTCCCTTCCCCGGCCGGAGTGGGTGACATGGCGGTCACCAGCACGAGGCGGCCGGGTTGCGCGGCGTTGGTTCCGGGTTCGACGGAGCCGGTTTCGGGGTGGCCCAGCTGCGCACCGAGGCGTTCTACCCAGCGGTAATCGATCTTCGCCCGATCCCGACCGAAGGGGATGACGGCATCTGCAGGCACACCGGCCGCCAGAGCCATATCAACAAGGGGAAGTTCGATAGACATACGCTGTAGTTTATACCGCCGCGGCCGATCACCTAGGCAAGCGGGCCCATGTCAGCAACGTAAGCGTCGAGAAGCGCTTGGCCGCGGGCGTCGTCGTCGTTATTAAAATATCGGAGCACGCGGGCCGGAACTCCAACCACAATGCAGTTCGCGGGGACGTCGCGCATGACGACGGCGCCGGCGCCCACAATGGAGTTTTCGCCAATGGTGACACCCGGACCGATGGTGGCCGAGGCGCCGATCCACACATTATCGCCGATGGTGATGGCGGTGCCGAATTCGAGGTCGGTTTCGGCGCGCAGGCGCGGGGGAACCGGGTGACCGGCGGTGGTGATGGTGACGCGCGGGCCGATGAGGACGCGGCGGCCCAGGGTGATGGGGGCGACGTCAAGCAAAATTGCGCCGGAGTTGATGAAGACTTCGGGGCCGATGTGGACGTTTGCGCCGTAATCACAGTGAACGGGCGGGACCACGGTGGCGCTCGGGTCGAAGGAACCGAAGAAACGCGCGGCGATGGCGCGGATCGTTTCGTTATCGGAGGGGTTAGTGGCATTGAGCTCGTGCTGGACGGTGAGGCCCTCGCGGCGGACTTGGGCGAGGTAGGGATCGTCCGCGATATACATTTTTCCGGCGACCATGCGTTCCCAGGTGGGTGAGGGTTGGGACGCCGATTGCGGCGCGGCGGGCACGGGCTGTGCTGCGGCGCCGGGCACGGATTCCGGCGCGGGCTGATTCGATTTGGTCATGGGTTCATTCTGGCACATCTGAGCTACCATCTAAGGTGAACTTCTGTTCACCCTTCGGAAGGGATGCGGTGGTGCGTTTCCCAGGCTTTCTACCCCGGCGGTGGCCGGCTGGACATCGTGGCCCAGCTAGCATGCTGCCGCTTCGCCCCGTGACGGGCTCCCAACTGCGCGGCCGGGCGTCCGCCACCGCAACCGCATTGATAAGACCTCACCAGCAGCGGGCCGTTCAGCCGGCCCCACATCAGAAAGGATGAATTATGCGCATTGCAATTATTGGAGCTAATGGCGCGGCCGGAAAACTCCTCACCCAGGAAGCGGTTGCGCGCGGACACGAGGTCATGGCCGTGACGCGCTCGGAAAACGAAACGGAAGCTCCGGTCTCGCTCCGCCGAGATATTTTCGATATTGAACGCGGAGATATTGCCGGCGTCGATGCCATGGTAGATGCCCTCACGCCCAACGCGGATGCCGGGGAGGATTTCCCCGAACGTGCCGCGCGGCATCTCATTGAGTTGGTTTCCGGACTGCCGACCCGGCTCATCGTGCTCGATAACGGGGACGCGAAGGTCCCGACCGCTTTGGAGGGTGCCCACATCGCCAAATGGACATATATTTCCCCGGAGATCACCTCCGCCGATCTGGCCGCAGCCGTGATTGAGGAACTCGAGCGAGGCCCGCTGACCGCGCATATCCGCCAGCATCTGGTGGTGAGTTAGAAGTAGAGGAGTCAAAGTGAGGAGCGCCGGCAGGTGTAACACCCGAACGGGAACACACCCGAAGCAGAGCGCTTCCACGCAATGATAACCAAGGGCCGCGCCTGGGACTCCAGGGGCGGCCCTATTGGGCGAGCTCGCCAAGGCGTAGATTTTAAATGGCTCATGTCACAACGATGAACGGCAGGAGGAACGATGATTATTTACTTCTCTGAAACTGGCACTACTGAGAAAGCAGCAGAACGCTTGCAGGGCGTTGTTGACGGCGATGTGGTGCGAATAGCAGCAGCTCGGCCGTATACAGATGCGGATTTAGATTGGCGGGTCGAAGATAGCCGGGCGAACCTGGAACAGCACGGAAAGCTCCCGGCCCCGGAACTTGAGGAACCGGTCGAATTGGGCGGCGCAACGGAAGTGTTCCTTGGCTTCCCGATCTGGTGGGGTATCCCGCCGAAAGTGGTGGATAGCTTCGTGAACTCGCATGATTTGGGGAAGGCACGGGTGCACCCCTTCTGCACCTCCGGGAGTTCGCCGATGGACGAGGCGGAGGAGTACCTACGCTCCACCTTCCCGCAGATTGTGTGGGCACCAGGATTGCGTTTCCACGACAACCTGACCGAAGAAGATATCCGCGCCTGGGCCGATGCGCAGTAAGGTCACGGGCGCGACCACTGCACTTATCGGAATCCTTGGCACGCTTGCTACCCTCGCGGCATGCTCCCAGGAATCGCATCCCTCTTTCGATGAATTGGCGGCTTGCACCGGAAGTGTCACGCTCTCGCAGCTCAACCTTCCCGGGCCCTACGGGGTTTCCTGGACGGTTGAGTTTGCGGAGGGGGACACCGCTACCTTGACGTATAGCGTTCCTGGACAAGGCGCGGGTCTGACAGAGGTATATCGGGAAGCTTTCCCGGTTGATCCGCAGCTGCGAAAGGAGATGTGTATGCAGGCCACGGTTACGAAAGAAGCCGAGACCCTACCGGGCGGAGCTACCGTCAGCTGGGATCTCCCTCCGGCCGGCTCGGGACACACCAATGACGTGGAAGCAACTGCATTGATGGAACCGGTCATGCTTATGGTCACCCAGGAACGCCTGTGGGCCGCGAACAAAGCGTATGAGGAATACGCACACAATCGCTAGTGGGCGCGGGGCGGCAGGCGCGGCGTCGTCGTTCTAAATAAGCGACGGCACGGGAACCGCATGCCGCCACGGCGCGAACCACAACCGAAAAGCAGGTACCACCGCCCAATCTTCGAACCGGACGGTGGTACCTGCTCTCACACCAAGCGAATTAGGCTTCTTCTCTTACTTCTTCTTCCAGATCAGCGGTAATAACCTTGCCCATGGTTTCCGGCGTGGACAGGCAGGACAGGATACCCAAGCCCATCATGATGGTCGTGAAGGTCAGTACCGGCAACCAACCGAAGCTACCCGGACGCACGATAATAGCGGCGATCATCGGCGTGAAGCCCACGATGATATTGCCCAGCTGAGTCGACACTGCGTAACCCGTCATGCGCAGGCGGGTCGGGAACATCTCGCTGTACATCGGCGCTTGCACAACATTTCCACCGGCCAAGGTCAAGCCGATAATAAAGAGCAACACGACGAGCAGCGGCACATTCTTGAGCTGAATTGCCCAGAAGATCGCCGGGAACAGCACCACGAGGCTAAACATTGACATGAGGTACACCGGCCGACGCCCGATCTTATCCGAGAGCGCAGCCCACACCGGCTGAATAGGAACACCAATACCCATCGAGAGGGTGGCTAGCGCCAACAGGGTTGAACGCTCCCATCCCCAGTAAGTAGTTCCGTAATTAAGCATGTAATTCGTGAGCAAAGCGCCGGTAATCGCGTACTGCCCCATGGCCATAACGCGAATGACTTGGCGCCAGTGATTCTTGAACAGGTCACCGAGACTCCCCTTATTGGTGGTCTCCCCAGTTTGTCCGGCCGTGCGGTGCGCGAGTTTACCTTCCTCGCGGGCGAGCGCCTCGTATACTTCACGCGGCTCATCGGCCTTCACACGTACCCACAGCGCGTACAGCACCAGCGGGATAGCAACAAAGTAAGGGATACGCCAACCCCCACCGAGAAGGAAAGCCTCATCTTTGGAGACCGGGATAAAGGCAGCGATACCGAGCAGCATCCCGATGAGGAGCCCGTGCATGGTAAAAGCAACGAGGCGACCGCGTTTCTCCGGCGGGGCAAGCTCGGAGGTCATTGCAGTAGATCCGGCCTGTTCACCACCTGCGGAGAAGCCCTGGATCAGCCGCATAATGATCAAGATGACACCGGCGGTTGCGCCGACCGAATCATACGAAGGCAAGAAACCGATCACTAAGGTAGCGAAGCCCATCAAGCCAAGGGTAAGAAGGAGCGTTTTCTTCCGGCCCCAGGCATCGCCGAGGTGGCCGAGCACGATGGCGCCGAGGGGCCGAGCAAGATATGCAACACCGAATGAGGCGAGCGAGGCAATATTGGCCAGGGTTGGATCATCCCCACCGCCGAAGAAAACGGAGGGGAAGATAACCGCGGATGCGGTTCCGTACAGCCCGAAGTCGTAGTATTCGGCAACCGCGCCCCAAAAACCAGATTTCGCGGCTTTCTTCGCGGATTTCTCCAGGCTCACTCCCCCACCCGTCGCCGCGTTGGCTGCTTTCGATACGTCATTGTTATCCGACGGCGGTATCGGTCTGGTACCCGTTACCGTGTGTGGGTCCGTCATTGGTTATCCTTTCACGCAACGGAGCTGCTTCGCATCCGTTATATGCGGTTATTCCTGAGCGTTCCCTTACGCCCATGCGATAGCGTAATGAGCTGCCGGCACGGTGAAGAGCGGTGAAGCGGGTGAATAAGGGCCTCTCCTTTCCTACTTTCGGACGAGTAGACTAATCCGTGCTCACAGGGTGACTACCCTAGATTCACCCGGTGGATGGTGATGCGGAATGCGAACGAATCTACAATTCTCACAGCGTTTGACAGATGCCATACAGGCGCTCCACGCAGCCACGGACCGCCGCACCATTGCGCGTTATATTGTTGCTTTGCTTGCGGATGTAGCGCCGAATGCGGATTATATTTATTTTTACGCTTTCCTCCCGCGGCACAACGTTTTCGCGGTTCTGGGGGTCTACGGATTCCCCCATTACAATTCCACGCTCGTGGTTGAGGCGAATTCGCCTTTCGGGAGGACCCTCGGGCGCCGCGAACAGTACTGGGCCCGTACTCCCACCGAGGTAGCTGAACTGTACTCTTTCCCCGCGGATTCTTCCCTGGCATACGAGCGGATGAGCCCATTACAACGCTTTGCCGCAGCGGCCACCCACGCATCCGCGGTTATCCAACCCTGCATCATCGGGCAGGAATTGCAGGGCACTCTCTGGCTGGAATCACACTCGCGCGCGGGGGCTTTCTCCGCAACAGATCGCTCACGTATATCCCAGCTCTCCACGCTTGTGGCATTACTTTTACGCGCCGCGCCCCGGGCAACTATTCTCAACTCCGAAGGTTTAGCGGAGGTATGGGAAGTGCTGCCCTCGAATCCTGCACCGGTAACACCTGGTTTCCCGGGCGCCCCGGGTTCGCCGGCAACCACGGGCGTGACGGCAGCGCCAGCCGCTGAGATACCCGCGGCGAGCGCCGCACCCGGAAACGCACGGGCCCGCGCTAACTCACAACGCGGCCCCGCCCTGACTCCCCGCGAAAGGGATGTCCTCACCCAGATCGCCCAAGGACACACCAATTCGGACGCGGCCGCGACCTTGCACGTTTCGATCAATACGGTGCGCAGCCACCGCCGTAGCCTCATGCGTAAACTCGGTGCCCACAATGCGGTGGAACTCCTTGACGCAGCGGCTCATGCCGGAAGTGTGCCGAGCGCCTAGCGGGATGAGCGGGACTAGTCCCCGGGCGGGGTTCCGGAGGTGTTTTCACCCCCGCTGCCCTCGGCCGGGTGCAGGGAAGGCACCTAGGCTGACGATTAACCGCAGTCGGAGAGTATTTCGAGGGAGAAATGATGAACGTACTAACACTGCCCGTACCGGTTCCCGAGACCGCAGGCCCGATCCCCGTAACCGATACCAGCCACCCATTTTCCAGTATGCGTTTCGCGCGCGAACCGTTAGATTTGGCCGCATACGGATATGTGGAGGAGGAATATTTCCTTTCCGGCACCGCGAATGTATACGCTTTTGCGCCAGAGCCGGATACATACGGTACAGGCCGTGGTGGCCGCGGGGGAAAGGCCGACGGCGCTCAGCCGGCGGCGCGCGTCGTCGTAGAAAAAGAGGGAATCCCGTATTGCACCCGTGTGCTCGTGCGGCGCCCGGAAGAGAAGAGCTCAGGGACGGCCTGGGTCTCCATTTCGAATGCCTCGCAAGGGTATGACATCGAAGATGATTGGCGGCGGGCATGGGACTATCTCATGACCAAGCGACACACCTACGTGTCCGTGACGGCCAAGCCCATCCAGATTTCCGCTTTGCAGACTTTCGATCCGGAGCGTTACGGGAAGCTCAGCTGGGGCGGAAAGCCGCGCCAGATTGATGCCGCGGATCCGGGCTGGAATCCGTTTATGCAACTTGACGAGTGCGAAGAAGGCCTAGCTTGGGATGTGATCGCCCAGGTTTCCGCGTGGCTACGCTCGCCGCACAGCCCGGTAAATGTGGGGCATATTTTCCTCATGGGTCAGTCCCAATCCTCGGTATACGCCAACACGTACCTCACGTATTTCCATAATGCGTTGCGACTCGCTGGCGGTGCACATCCCTTTGACGGCTATGCACCGGGGGTTGGATCGGTGTATGTCAAAGCCATTAACCAGCACGGGACCGGGGTTCCACCCCGTATTCTGCGCACATTGACTCTGGGTGGAACCGGGACTGGCGAGAAGCGCCACGGAGCTTTCGTCTTCTATCTGGTGGAGCCCGCACAACTTGATGCGCCGGTGGTTAGCACATCTTCGGAGGCAGACGTGACCCTCTTCGGGGCAAGCCCTGAGTGCCTCCGCCTGGGAGACGGACCGCTGCGCCGGCATTGGCACGTGCGGCGCTCCCAACATTCAGATGCCCGTTCGCGCGTCATTCCACAAAATTCGGAAGTGGTGCAGGCAAAACGGCGCCCGCGCGAGATGGATGCGACATTCCTGGCGGCACTGAGCGTGCTGCCCATTGAACCTATTATTACCGGCTCCATGGCCGCCGTGGAGAAATGGGCTGCGGAGGGGGTGCCGGCTGCGCCTTCTACCTGGTTCGCTGCCGATGGTGACCGGTGGGTGAAAGATCGCTCCGGGCTGCTTTCGGGCGGGATCGAATTGGGTCTCCTGGCGCATCCGATTGCGGACTTCCTCCCCGGAGCGCCGGAGAATCCTGTGTATGGCCTCATGACTGTGCACTCGCGCGAGTCGATTCTGGGGCGTTTCGCTTCTTTCGAGGACTACCAGGCAGCCTGCGATGAGGCCGATGACGCGCTGGAAGCGGCAGGTTACCTTGAGCCTGTGGGCCGCCGTTTGCTTCACGCCGTGGAGCGCGAGCTGTGGGAACGCGCGGTGGATGGCGCACCGGCTCCCCTGAGTTCACCGCAAGGTCAGTAACAACGCACGAGTTGCCGAGGCGGGAGGCGTGGCGGCGTCGCCCTTAATCTCACGGGCGCAAGGAACCGGATTCTTCCAGGTAGCTCTCCCACTGCGGCGAGGCCGGGATGCGCCGGACCTGCGCAGAGGCCAGCATGGCGAAGGCCGCGAGCGCGGTGGGAAGGGCGAAGGCACTCTGGGTGAGTTCCCAGCCCAGAGTGCCGATGCCCCAGCCGGCCAGCGCGGGTGCGAAGGCCGCCGCGCCAGAGGAGAAGAACTGGCTGACCGAACCCACGCGACCCATGAGCTCGTTGGGCGTCATAAGGGTGACCAGGCCCATGACCGCCGCATTGACGGCGGGGATAATCAAGCCCATTAATGCGTACACCGCGCCAATCCACCCCAGCCCGGGAAGGAAGGGCACAAGGGCGACGACGCCGGCGCACATGAGGAATCCCGCCACGATCAGCACTCCGGAGGGCACCCTGGCAACCACTTTGGCTGCAACCACCGCCCCGGCGAGTGCCCCACAACCGAGCGCAGTAGCGAGCAGGCCAATGAGCGCCGGCTCCACCCCGCGGTCGGCAAGGCCGAGGGTTACGCTCATCATCATGCCAGCCCAACCCAGGTTGAGCAGGCAGGCGCAGATAAGGAACACCCGCACCGCAGTGCGGTCCCATATCCAGCGCAGGGATTCGTTGAACTCTGCGAGCGCGCGCGAGAGGCGGCCGGTACGGATAGAGCTCGCAGAGTTTTCTGAGTTCTCAGGGCACCCGGCTCTGCCGGAGCACTCATCTCCGCCGGAACGCCCGGGCCGGTAATCCCCGCGCATACGTAGTGTGGCCACCATGCTCGCCAGCTGCCCGATGATTTGCGCGAGAGCGGGAACGTAGAGGTGGATAGCCAATAGTGCCCCGCCGGCCGGGCCGGTGGCGAGGGTGACCGCGGCGTCGCGCCCTTGATTCGCAGCCACGGCATTGGGCAGTAAAGGCCCGGGCACCACCTGTTTGAGCATGGAATTGGAGGCCGGGGAGAGCAACGAATTACGCAGGCGATCCAGAAAAGCGAGGGCCGCAAGGTTGGCCACGTTCGCGGTGCCGGTGAGGAGCAGTGCTACCAGCGCCAGCTGCGCGAGCACACCCAGTCCGGAGGAAACCAGGCGCAGGGTACGCCGGTTGTGACGGTCAGCCAGAACTCCCCCGGGAAGGATACCCAGCAGGGTGCCCGCGCCTTGGAAGAATCCCACGGTTCCGGCATGTACCGGGGAGCCGGTAACCGCCAGGCAGACCAATGGGAAAGCGAACATTGCAATGCCCGCGCCCAGGTCCTGGAGGAGATCGCCGGTAAACCAGGCCCGGTATTCACGGGATGCCCAGATGGTGGAAGGTTCACGCTCCGGGGCAGGCGCCCGATCTTGGTCAGCCACCTGATCGGTTACTGTAGCTGGCGCATCTGCCGTGTTTGACATGTATTCTCCTTGTTGTTTTTGGCCATTTCCCTGGCTTCCACCTCCCACTATAATTACGCAACATATATTGCGCAATAGTTGTTGCGAATATGGGAGGGCTGAACACTCCGGCTACAATGAACCTATGGTTTCATCTGACGGCACCCCCGAATCGAGCAGCACCGCACCGGGGGCCACCACTACAGAAACGGCAGCTCGCCTCAACCGCGAACAACTGCGGGCACTTTCCCACCCGGTTCGTTTAAGTTTACTTCACACCCTGAGCCGCCTAGGCTATGCGCGCGCTGCAGACCTGGCCGAAGAACTGGACTTACCCGCCAATTCCATGAGCTACCACCTGCGGATTCTGGCCCGTGGCGGGCTGATTCGCGAGGATCCCACCCGCGCGCGCGATAAGCGTGATCGGGTATGGACACTCACATCTCCGCGCATGGCGACCGATTCTAGCCTGCCCAATCCGGAATATTCCAAAAGCGTGACTGCGGCTGGCACCGCGATTCTGGAATGGGCCACCTCGCTGTGGCTGGCGGCGATGACGGCTCGCACCGATCACCCGGAGGAACGGCCACTATTCACCAGTTTGCACCCGGCGGAAGTCCTTCTCACTCGCAAGCAAGCCGCCGATCTTTCCAAGAAAATGTACGAGCTCGTGGAAGAATATCGAGTGGATAACGAGGCGGCAGCCCATCGGGAGGGCGACAAGACAGGCGCGTCCGGAGAGTCCACCGCGAAAGATGCCACTCCTTTTGTGACACTCCAGGCGATTATCCCGCGCAGCGCCCACAAGGGTTCTTAGCGAACCGCAAGCCGCAACTCACCCGCGAAAATCCCACGAGTGCGCAACAGCGGCCTACCGCTTTCATCCCCACTCTGCCAGGAGACGCAGAGCACCCCACTGCCCGGTTCCACCTCGAGCATTTCAGCATCGTCCGTACTGGCGATGCCGTGCGCGAGTGTGAGCTGTGTTGTTACCAAGCGGTACCCATAAGCATTTTCGAGACAATCGCGCACCGGACGGCTGAGATCCTCAGAAAGTAAATCGGGAAAATGCTTGGCATCAATATGGGTTTCTTCGACGCCGCGCACACCAGGCCCGGTACGCAGCTGTCGGATAAGATAGACAAATTCGCCAGAATCCAAGCCAAAAGCTGCGCGCTGCGCAGCGCTGGCACGCTGCAAGGCGCAGCCGATAAGCTCCGTATCAAGACTGGTGCGCAGGTGTTCCTCGAGGCTGGGCAACGGCTCACGCCCTCGCTCCGGGCGCGGCACCGCCACGAAGGTCCCCTTCCCCGGAATGCCAACAGTGCGCCCCTCCTGCGCGAGCAGTGTCAGGGCGCGGCGCACCGTCATAGGCGCCACGTCCATTTTGCGCGATAGTTCCAATTCACTATCGAGTTTCGCACCGGGTTGCAGCGTCTCGATGGTCGCGAGGAGACTTTCGTACACGGCTGCATATTTCGGCTTCATGCTCTTTATTATTACCTAGATCTCATCACGAAAGGCAGCTGCACCCTAGACGACCTAGGGTGATGTTTATTACCCTAGGGTTATTCGGTTCGGTACTCGTCCGGCCGTGCGGACATCTTCTAGCAAAGGAGCGCAATGAGGCATTCCGCGTTATCGTATTCAGTTTCTGGGGCTCCCATCGAGGGCACTATCGTCGCTTTTCACGGGGTGACCGATTGTGCCGCCTCGCTACACAGCCTCGCCGCGCATTACGGGCGCGATTATCGAGTAGTGCTCTGCGATCTCCTCGGCCACGGACTCTCGGCCCGTTTCGCCAAGGATGACCTGGCCGATCCCTTTTCCGCCCTGGTTGCCAGCGCAACCGATGTGGTGGTGCGGGCCGCGGCCAGTACGCCCGCGCGCCAGGTCCTCCTCATGGGGCATTCCCTAGGCGGCGCAGTTGCCGCACATATTGCCGCCGCGCATCCCGCGCTTATCGCCGGGCTGGTGCTCGAAGATCCGGCTCTCCTCACCCCGGAGCAGGCCCGCACCTACCGCGAGGCTGCCGAGGATCTTGGCAAAACTCAGCAGCGGGTGCGCGAATACCTCCCCGAGGCCATCGCTTCGCTGCGCGAGTCCTACACCACGTGGACACCCTCTGAATATGCCGGCTGGGCGCAGGGTAAGACCGAGGTTGATCTTGATTTCATTGCCACCGGCGTGGTGGGTCGCCCCGGCCGCGAGGTGCTCGGCCAGCTGCATATGCCAACCCTCCTTGTTACCGGCGACGGTGATGACGTGCTTTTCGGAGCCGCCGGCATCGAGGCCCTGACGGAGCATCACAACCCGCACCTGCGCGGGGTGCTCATCCCGCAGTCCACGCATACGGTGCGCCGCGACCAGGACAGCGCTTTCTACGCCGCGGTGGATCCCTTCCTGGCCGAATGCGCAAAAGCGCAGACTCGCCCGCAACCGTACTTGGATCCGCAGCTCACACCTTTGCTAGCGGGCGTCCCCGAGCAGACCACCTGGGATACCGCGGCAATGCGCGCGGAGGGCGAGGCGCTACTGGGAGCAGAGCCGGAGCTACCCGCGAATATTCGCCGCGAGGTCGTTATGGAAAACGGCCTCGAGTTGCGTATTTTCCACCCCGATAGCACGACGACGCCGCAGCCCCGCGTGGTCCTGTCCTTGCACGGTGGCGGTTACGTGGCGGGCCGTGCCCGCTATGACGACGCCCGCAACGCAGAAATCGCGCAGCTGGCCGGGGCCACCGTGGTAGTTCCCGATTACCGACTGGCTCCCGAGCATCCTTTCCCAGCGGCGGTAGAAGACTGCCGGGCTGCGCTCGCTTATATTACGCGCGTTTTCCCGGGTGTACCCGTGCTGATTTTCGGTGATTCGGCCGGGGCCGGCTTGGCCGATCAGGTGCTGCGCTTCGCGCAGCCAGAGGAACTGGCCGGCTTGTGCGGCGTCGTCGCCCTAGAACCGTGCGTGAGCCCGCGCCTCGATACACTTTCCTACCGAACTTATCGTGATGGACCGGTGTGGACACGCGAGGCCGCGGCCGCGGCGTGGAACGCGTACGTTGGTGATTCCGGGTACCGGGCCGAGCCGATTTCCGCAGGTAGCGGACCATATTCCGGCTTGCCCATGCTGCTTGTAGTCAATCCGGTGGACCCGCTGCGCGACGAGGGGCTGGACTGGGCGCGCGATCTTATGGATGCCGGCGCGGCCGTGGAGCTTCATATGTATCCGGGGACGTTCCATGGCATGCTCAGCGCCCCTGGCACCGATGCCTGGGTGAAAGTCTGTGCGAATATAAGCAATTTTATGGCGGCCGCTTTCGCCGGGCCGCTTCCCACCTCCACAAAAGAAAGGCAGAACAATGAGTAAGGCGACTTCTTCGCGGCTCCTTCAGGTAGCCATCGCCGCCGCGCTCGGAGGTTTCCTCTTCGGGTTCGACGTCGCCGTCATTAACGGCGCGATTGGGTCGGTATCAGGGAACGTGACCGGGTTCGACCTCAGCTCCCTCATGACGGGAGTGGTGGTATCGGTGGTGAGCCTCGGCGCAGCCATCGGCGCCTGGTTCGCCGGGCAATTCTCCAATAAATACGGCCGCATTAAGGTCATGGTTACAGCCGCTATCCTGCTGGCTATTTCAGCTCTTATGTCCGGACTGTCCTTTAGCGCTTGGCAGTTGGTGGGCTGGCGACTGCTTGGCGGGCTGGGCGTGGGCATTAGCGCCGTCGTCGCTCCCGCCTATATCGCAGAGATCGCACCCGCGGATAAACGCGGGCGGCTCGGAACCCTGCAACAGCTGGCCATCGGCATTGGTATTTTCGGGGCCTTTATCTCCAATTTCATCCTCGTGAAAATTGCTGGCTCGGCGGACGATATTCTGTGGTTCGGGCTAGAAACCTGGCGCTGGATGTTCATGAGCGAATTGGTGCCAGCACTGATTTACGGACTGCTAGCGCTACGCCTACCCGAATCGCCTCGTTACCTGGTTTCCGTGGGGCGTGAGACGGAAGCGGTTGCTATTCTGACCTCTACCGGAGCGGATGCGAATCCGGCCGAACGCGTCGAAGAAATCAAACGGAGCCTGCGCGGGCACCAACCGCGGCTGCGCGATCTGCGCAATAGCAAGTACTTCCTGCACCCGGTAGTCTGGGTGGCACTCGCCTTCGCCTTCCTCATCCAGATGGCCGGTATTAATAACATTTTGCTGTATGCAACCCAGCTATGGGAGACGGTGGGCTACACCGGAAACCTCGCGGTATTCATCCCCGTTGTCACTTCGATGATCGGTATCTGCATGACCGTAGTGGGCATGCTCTTGATTGACCGCGTGGGGCGCCGGCCACTGCTCCTGTGGGGCGCTATCGGTATGTTCGTCACGATGATCACCTCGGCTATTGCTTTCATGCAGGGCACGGTCGACGCCAGCGGTGCACTCGAACTTCCCGGAGCGTGGGCGGCTATTGCACTGGTGAGCGTGCACCTCGTTTACATTATTTTCTGCGGAACCTGGGGCGTGGTGCTCTGGGTCTTCCTCGGGGAGATTTTCCCGAACCTCATCCGCACCGCGGGACTCGGTTTGGCAACGGCGGGCAACTGGATTGGCGGTACTCTGGTGACGCTGCTCTTCCCGGTATTCGCGCAGCATCTCGGCTTGGCCGGTACCTACTTCTCCTACGCGGTTGTGGGCGCGATGCTCATCTGGCTGGTGGTGCGCTACATTCCCGAGACCAAGGGCCGCGAACTCGAGGAGATGGAATTTAGTACGCGGTAGCTAGGCTGCTGCGGCTGTGCTGTGGCGTCTTCCGGGCACCGCGTATTCCGGGCGGAGCACTATTCAAGCGGCACAAAATCCGGGCGGCGGCGATGGCGAATCCTCGAGGTTCGCTATCGCCGCCGTTAGTTTTCCTCGGGCGAAGCGGGTACTCCCGTTTGCACCGCGCGGTCTTTTATCTGAGATATCCAATGTTTCCAGTCATTTATCCGTGCGTCAGCTGTTAGCGACGGCCGAAACGTAGCCCAAAATCAACAGTCGAAAAGCAGCCCTTATTTCGAATGAGCTCGACAGAGTAGTAACTATCCGCAATCTCCGGATAGTTCGATTGGAACGCGCAGCTCTTCTCAACGCAGTTCAGACTATGACTCAGATTCAGAGAACCTACCTCTCTGCGCAGAACACTTATCAGTGAACGGCGAATGGACAGTACGTTTACAGATACAGAAGTACCATGAATATATGGCTATCACCGCTTTGCCTAGTTCAGAGCAAGTTCCATCACTCCAGCGGCTTCAGTTCGCTGAGGAGGCAATTCGCGATGTCATTAAACTTCATAAAGGCACCGGGCGGTTCTGGGTTTTCGGTTCGGTTGCTCGCGGTGAGGCAACCATCGAATCGGACTATGATCTCCTGGTCGAATTTTTGCCCGATGCTAGCTACTTTGACCTTGTCACATTAGAAATGAAGCTAAGCGAGCTACTTGAAACCCCAGTCGACATCATGTCGATTCGTTCGAGGGGTTACGCCGCAGATCATGCACGATCCCAGGCTATCGAGATCAAGCATGGCTTCCCCTACTGATCCGCGCATCGTGGCCGAAGCCCTCAACGAATTGGCAGATACAGTAAATACATCATTGGCCACGGAAAAGACACTTTCCTTGCACGTTCAGCTGAGTCAGAGCTGCTGTACCTTGCATCGTGTCAAGTTGTAATTCGACTTCATGCCATGATTGAGGACCTTCCCAAAGAACTGACAATTTCATGGTCTGATTTGCCTTTAGAACAGGTACGTGGGATGCGTAACCGACTTGCGCACGGCTACCTCGATATTGATGAACAGATGCTCTGGGAAACCCTAGCAAACGACACACTCCCCTTAATCACAGCCATACTTGCTCGAATCGAAGAGTAATTTGCCCGTAAGCAGCATAGAAAACTCCGGAGCTTTCTCTTCCAGCAAGTAGCCACAACAAAGGCTATGGACACCGAAGGGCAATTATTGGAATTTTTCCAATAGTTCGAAAAGAAGACATCAGGAAGGTCACGCCGCTAACCCAGCATACTCCCGCTATTGCACTTCAAACTAGAATCTGGGCCGGTCTGGACCTATGTCCAAGATCGCTTTTACTACAACCCCACAATCGCGCGAATTTCCTCCACGTGCGCTTCCAGATCCGCGAGTGGCGTGCGGTAGGTCAGCGCGCTGACTGAGATTGCCCCGTCCGGAACCGCGGTTGAGGAGAAGAAGTACGGAACGGCCAGGCAGTTAATACCGGTCTCATTTTCCTGGCGATCCACCGCGTAGCCCTGCTCCCTAATTTCGAGGAGTTCCCGATACAGTTCTCCCGGGTCGGTCACCGTATATTCGGTACGGGCCGGGAATCCCACACGCCGCTCCAGCTCACGCACATCCTCCAGACTTCGTACCCGGTAGGCAAAAAGAAGCTTCCCCACCGCGGTGGAATGGATGGGATTTTCTCCACCGATGCGCGATGTCAGTTTCACGGGCCCGAGGATGGGATCCTTTTTCGCCCGGTAGATAACGCGGTCCGCTTCCAGAGTGGCATAGTGGGCAGTCTCCCCGAAGCGCTCCACCAGTCGCTCCAAAACGGGGCCAACCCGCTCATCATTACTCCACGCTTCGAGATTACGTAACGCTAGGCGCACATAATTATCTCCAAGGACGTACGTCCCATCGGGGCGCTGATCGGCCAATCCCGCCCGCCGCAAAGCTGCCAAACCCCGATGAACAGTGGGTTTTGGGGAGTCTACCGCCCGCGCGAGCTCCTCGAGCGAAGCCCCGCGCACCCGCTCCCCCAAAGCCACTAAAATGGCGAGAACTCGGTCAGAACCCACCAATTTCTTGCTTTGCTCACCCATATCGCCCCTATCAGCTAAACTCATAACTGTTCCACTTATCGAATTGCGTTCCATTTATTGGAACTGCCCAGTGCGGGGCACGCCGCGGAAAGCGACGGTATTTCGGCTTGGAACACCACGCAATCCGGCATCGTCGCTTGTGTAGATTTGAGAGGTCATCATGACATCCCTTCTTGCTATGCCGCTAGGAACATTACCAGCGGTCTTCCCCATGGAGGCGGAAACCGCCTCCGCTCACCCGGGCATTCTTGTGGCCGCGGCCCTCCTGGGCATTGCCACCATCGTTGTTCTTATCACCGTTTGCAAGATCCACCCCTTCCTTTCCCTCATGTTCGGATCGGTGGTCATGGCTCTTGTTGCCGGCGTTCCCCTCCTCGACGTTTTCGATTCTTTCACCAAGGGCCTGGGCAGCACAGTCGGCTCCGTCGGCGTCCTCATCGTGCTCGGCTCCATGATTGGCGCGCTCCTCATTAAATCCGGAGGCGCGGATACCATCGTCGATTCCATCATCGGGCGCACCAGCACCTCGAAACTCCCCTGGGCTATGGCACTGATTGCGTTCATTATCGGAATCCCGCTCTTCTTCGAGGTCGGCGTGGTTCTGCTTATTCCGGTCGTCCTCATGGTCGCCCGCAAGTCCCATGTTAACGTGTTGCTCATTGGCGTGCCCGCCCTGGCCGGCCTTGTTTGCCTGCACGGCTTCGTTCCCCCGCACCCCGGGCCGCTTATCGCCATTGACGCGCTGGGTGCGAACCTCGGTCTCACCTTGGGCATCGGTCTCATTATCGCCATTCCGGCCGTTATTATCGGCGGACCGCTCGTGGCGCCCATGATGGCCCGCGCTATCCCCGATCTGCAGCCGAAGGAACTCATTTCCACCGATGAACCGGTTCCGGCCGAACACCGGCCCGGATTCTTCGCGTCCATCATGATCGTGCTGCTGCCGGTCATCCTCATGATGCTGCGCTCCGTCATCGAAATGACATCACTGAACGTTCCCGTTCTCACCACGGCGCTGCTTTTCCTGGGCGAACCGGTTGTCGCCCTGCTTTCCTCCGTCATTTACGGTGCCTTTGCGCTGGGGATGCGCGGCGGGCGCGGCCTACAAGGCGTTTCCGATATTATCGGTTCCTCGCTCCCGCCCATCGCCGGCATCCTCCTCATCGTGGGCGCTGGTGGCGGCTTCAAGCAGACACTCGTTGATTCGGGTATCGCGGACGTGATCGGCAACTGGCTTTCCGGCCTGCCGCTTTCCCCGCTCCTGGCTGCCTGGCTCGTGGCGGTCTTCATCCGCCTGGCTACCGGATCCGCCACCGTCGCCACGATTACCGCAGCCGGTCTGGTGGCACACCTGGCCGAAGGCATGGAACCGATTTCGTTGGCCCTCATGGTCCTCGCGATCGGCGCCGGCTCCCTCTTCATGTCCCATGTGAACGATGCTGGTTTCTGGCTGGTCAAGGAATACTTCGGTATGACGGTCGGCCAAACCTTCAAGACCTGGTCCGCCCTCACCACGATTATTTCCATCGTCGGAATCGTCATGGTTGAGATCATTCACCTCTTTGTCTAGGAAAGGAGCTCCCCCACCATGGAAAACCCGCAATTCATTTGCCCCACGGTCACGGCTTTCGATAACAACCTCAATATCGACGCCGCAACCAACCGGCAGCTGTGGGACCGGCTCATCACGGGCGGCGTTGATGGCATTCTTGTTGCCGGCTCCATCGGAGAGTTCTTCGCCCTCGCTTATGAGCAGAAACTTGAGCTGATCAAGCTTGCCGCGCAGCACATTAATGGCCGGGTGGAGCTGCTGGCCGGCACCGGGATGAACTCCCTTCCGGAAACCATCAAGCTGTCCAACGCGGCACTGGAAGCGGGAGCGGACGCCGTCGCCCTTATTACCCCGTATTACTTCACCCTGGGTGAGGAAGCGCTCTTTGATTACTACGCGGCCTGCGCGCAGGCAATTAACGGGAAGATTCTGCTTTACAATTTCCCGGCTCGAACCGGGAATGATATTGGCCCGGAGCTGCTGCGGCGCCTGGTGGATGAGTTCCCGAATATCGTCGGCATTAAGGACACCGTCACAGAGCTGTCCCATACCCGCGCGCTCATCCAGGCGGTGCGCCCGCGGCATCCCGATTTCCGTTTTCTGGCCGGTTTCGATGAGAACTTCTACTACACGCTTCTCAGCGGTGGAAACGGAGCTATTTCCGGCCTGGCGAATGTTTACCCGGAGGTGACGGCTGCCTGGGTACGCGCGGCGCGCGAAGGCAATGCGGCCACACTGGAACGCATGCAGGAGCTCATGAACCACCTGGCAAATATTTACACTATCGCCCCGGTTTTCGTGCCCGTCATCAAGGAAGCGATCCGCCAGCGCGGCGTCGCCCTTTCCACCGTGTGCCGTGCCACCCCGACCGGATTGACCGCGGCGGAAAAGGATGCGGTCACGGCGCTGCTTGCCCGCGCCGATGAACTGATCGCCGCGACTGACCTCCCGTCCACCGGAATTCCCGCACTCCCGTCCACCGATCTCTAAAACACAGCAGAGGAGACAACTATGCGCCTCGAAGATATTTACGAGGAACAGCCACCGGAATTTTATGAAACACGCACTCACGCGGAGGGCCCCAGCGGCAAGCTCCCGCTCACGGAAGATTTCTTACGCAATGCGCCCTCGGGTTATATTTTCTCGATGACGCAGGGCCGCGGCATGGGCTGGGAAGCCGATGATCTTGCTAACGACGACATCATGATGATTTCCACCCTCGGCGGTCTGCGTGATGCGGACGGCAACCCGACGGCCCTCGGTCTGCACACCGGACACTTTGAGCTCGGCATGCTGCTGGACGAAGCGGCCAAGGAGTTCAAGCGCCTTGATCATATTCCGTACGCGACTTTTGTTTCTGATCCGTGCGATGGGCGCTCCCAGGGCACCACCGGAATGTTCGACTCACTTCCGTATCGGAACGACGCCGCAATGGTCTTCCGCCGCCAGATCCGATCACTCCCCACGCGTACCGCGGTGCTGGGTGTTGCCTCATGTGACAAGGGTTTGCCGGCTCTCATGATGGCCCTCGTTTCTCAGCATGACACCCCGACTATCCTGGTTCCGGGCGGTGCCACCCTCAAGGCTTATGACCACGAGGATCTGGGGACCGTCCAGACGGTGGGTATTCGCTTTGCTGCCGGGGAGATGACCCTGGAAGAAGCTATGATCGAAGGCTGCCGGGCTTGCGCTTCGGGCGGGGGTGGTTGCCAGTTCCTCGGTACCGCGGCCACCTCGCAGGTGGTGGGTGAAGCCCTCGGGCTCGCGCTCCCCCATTCTGCGCTGTGCCCTTCGGGTGAAGATATTTGGAAGAACCTGGGTACTGCTTCGGCCCGGGCGCTACTCGGTTTGAAGCGTGATGGCATTACCACCCGGGATGTCATCACCGATAAGTCCATTGAAAATGCCATGGTGCTACACGCCGCTTTCGGCGGGTCTACCAATCTGCTGCTCCACCTCACGGCTATCGCTTACGAAGCGGGCTGCAAGGTACCCACTGTTGATGATTGGGAGCGCATTAATAAGAAGGTTCCGCGCCTGGTATCCGTGATGCCTATTGGCCCGGTACATTTCCCCACCGGGGTGGCTTACCTGGCCGGCGGAGTTCCGGAAACGATGCTGCACCTGCGTGATCTGGGATTGCTCCATCTGGATGCTCTGACAGTAACAGGGAAAACCGTAGGGGAGAACCTCGAGTGGTGGGAGAATTCCGACCGGCGCGCCCGCGTGCAGGAGCGCTTGCTGCGCGTCAATAAGATCCCCAAGGACGACGTGATTATGGATCCGGAGAAGGCCCACCGTAACGGTCTAACCTCCACCGTCACTTTCCCGAAGGGCAATATTGCGCCGGAAGGGTCGGTTGTAAAATCCACCGCCATTGATCCGAGCGTGGTAGGCGAGGATGGAGTATTCCGCCAGACCGGACCGGCCCGCATTTTCGTGCACGAAAAGGACGCTATGGCCGCGCTCAAGGATGGCAAGATCCAGGCCGGCGATGTCATGGTCATTGCGGGCATCGGCCCCTCGGGTACGGGGATGGAAGAAACCTACCAGCTCACGTCCGCACTCAAGAAGCTCCCCTACGGGAAGCACGTTTCCCTCATTACGGACGCGCGTTTCTCGGGCGTGTCCACCGGCGCATGCTTCGGGCACGTGGGCCCGGAAGCTCTGGCCGGTGGCCCCATCGGCAAGCTCCAGGAAGGCGATCTCATCGAGATTGTGGTGGATACCGTCAACCTGGAAGGTTCGCTCAACTTCATCGGACGGCCCGGTGAGGAGGTTAGCTGGGAAGAAGGAGCCACGGTTCTTGCCGAGCGGCCCTCGAACCCGGACCTGGCCCCGGACGAGGATCTCCCTGATGACACCCGACTCTGGGCAGCACTCCAGGATGCCTCGGGTGGGATTTGGCGCGGTTGCGTCTACGACGTCGACCGTATCGTTGAAACCTTGCAGGCAGGGCGCGCGGCACTCAAGGAGGCAGGGGTGGCCTGGGCTCAATAACCGCAAGAAATCGGGCCTAGTTCCGCAATCGGAAACAAAGCTCCACAACCCGTCAGCACCGAGCTGACGCACCGCGGGCGGCTTGATCGCACTCATCAAGCCGCCCGCACTTGTATCAGCACTTTTATTATCGCTTTTCGGGTGTCCCGTAAACTCACCGGTCAGCACCCTGCACGCATGTCCCTCAGCGTCCCTCGCGCGCCTCCGCGATCCGGTTGCATAGCGCGGCCACGGCATCCTCGTCATTGGAACCGATCTCATAAGCCGAAATATCCTTGACCGCCGCCACCGAATTGGACGGGCAGATCGCCACCCCCACTTCGCGCAGCCAGGACAGGTCATTCGCGGAATCGCCAATACCGGCGGTGCGAGCAACCGGAACGCCAAGCCCTTCGAGGATGGTGCGCAGCGCCACCCATTTATCGGTAGCCGGGCTGGTCACCTCGATGGTGCCATCATAGGAGCGCGCCGCATTGGGGAATTCCGCCGCAAGATCGGCGCGGATACGCTCGTATTCGGCATCACTGGCGAAAAGCGCTGCCTTGAGGCGGTCCTCGCGCGGTAGTTCCTCCAGGTCCGCCACAACGGGCTGCTCGCCTTCATTGCGCTCGGCAAGCACCCGCACCGCTTCACCGTCTTCCTTGGCGAAGAGGTGGTCACGGCCGAAAATAACCAGCTGGAGGTCGTGCTTGCGGCAAAAGTCGAGGATGCGCGCGTAGAGTGCGTCGTCCATAGCTTCGTACGACGCCGCATCCGCCACACCATGCGCATAATCTCGCACGGAGGCCACCGCCATGGCGCCGCTGGCCGCGATAAGCGGTCCGTCAATATTGGCACGCTCGTAAATCCCCACGGTCGCCGGGTATACCCGGCCGGTCGCCACGATAATAGCGACGCCGGTGGCATGCAGCCGGGCCAGCGCCGCGATCGTGGCATCGGAAACGTGTTTGTCATTGCGTGCCAGGGTACCGTCCAAATCGAGGGCCAGCGCGTCAATGGTGAGAAGGTCTGCGGGAAGCTCAGCTTCCAGGTCCAGATGAATAGCCATATCTCCACGGTACGCTACTCGCGCGCGCTCCGGGTGGGCCGCGCGCTCCGGGAACTCACCGGTGACTAATCGTTTCCTTCCCGTCCTTCCCGTGAATTTCCACCAGCTGCGCGGTGGCTGACTGACCATCCGCGGCCACCTCGGTGATGTCAATCGTCAGGGCCAGCTCACCCCAGGCCGGATCGGGGCTGGCCGGCTTGGGGGTCTCACCCGGCCGGGTCACCACCGCCGGATCCACGGTTTGCAAGCCGAGCTCTTGGGGCGAATAGCTTTCCAGGCCGGCGATAGTCACCCGAGCTCCCCCGCATTGGGGCGGGTGGCTCTCCATGAATACATCGCACATGGTGGCCACCCCGCCGCTGATAATCACCCCGCCGCGCACTTTCACTTCCCCGAGTCCGTGCGCAATAGCCTCAGACGGGAACTGTGCGGTATCCCCGGGCCCGCCGGGGAGGGGCGTGGCCGGTGGCGGCGTCGTCGTATCACCGCTGCAGCCGCCCAGGCCCGCTACGCCACAGAGCGCAGCCACCACGCCCGCGGCAACCGCCATCATGTTCTTGCCCCGCATGTCACGCCTTTCGTTTCTGGGCCCGTGCCCCGCGCGAATCCACCCGCGCCTACTGGTAGCTCACAAAAGCCGGGGTCGGCTCCACCTGGGTGTAGGTTTCCTCCGGCGTGAGCATAGGTTTGTCCTCATCGTAGAAGTTCTTCCAGCCCCATGCCACACCCGCGGGCGCGTGGCTGTGTAAGGTGCGCCAGGTGTCCTGCTTGGCGGCCTGGCTGCCCTGGCCGTCGGCGTGGATCACCAGCGCGACTTCGGCGCGGGACTGGTCGAGCTGATCGACGTCGCGCAGCATCTGCACCTGGAACTGGTGCAGGATCACGACTTTCTGGGGTAACTGATTCTCCCGCACAAAATCGGCGAGCCACCTCACTGTCTCATTGACCTCGGCGATCTCCACGTGGCCGATGCGCTCCAGCGGGAAATCATCCGGGCCCAGGCGCCATTCCGGATCCAGCGCGATGCCCACATTCGGGTAGCGCAACAGCTTCTCATAGCGTTTGACCTGCTCGGGGAAGCTGGAACGCCCGGGCTGGAAATCGAGAACCACGTACTGTCCGTGGCGCGCGGCCGCCTCAATATAGGGGATGAAAATATCCGGATCCCATTCGTGTGAATAATTGCCATCGTCGCCGGCCTGCCCGGCCGCCACCGTCACGATGAGCTCCAGCGCGGGGATGACCGTGTCCTCTGTGAGCGCGCGATAAGGCTGGGCATGCGCTTCGGCCCGCGCCGCGGTTTCCTCCACGCCCTGCTCGCCGAGCACCCCGAGCGCGGCCGTGACCGGCGAACCATAGAGCGCCACGTAGCGCTTACCGTCCAGCACCAGCTGCCCGCCGCCGGGCAGTTCCGTTCCGGTGCGAGCCGCGGCCAACTGCCAGGAAAGATTCGGAAGGTCGATGCCGAAGCTGGCCACCGCCGCCTCGCTTCCCGCGAGCGCCTGGATAGTTGCACTGCTTGCGCGCGGATCAGGATCGGATGCGACGACGGCGCCACCTGCCGCGCGCACCGTGGCCAGGGTCGCGGGATTCGCGCCGTCGGTCACGACAGGGAATGACGCGGTGGGGGTGGCCGGCAGGTAGTGGAAATCCGCGGGCGTGGGGTGGGTTGGTTGAGGAGTATCGGTGGACTGCACGGAGTCCTGGCCCTCCGCGGGAGGGTACTCCTCAGCCTCGCCACCAAGCCAGGCCGGTGCCGCGGTTCCGACCAGGAGAGTACGAGTGACTCCGAGCCGCTCAAATTCCGCGGCGAGGGCGCTCCCAGCAATCGAGGCTTCGGGCTGAGTTTCCACATTTTCCACCGGGAAAACCGGCACGCCCAAGGATTCGGCTAGCTTGCCGGCCTCCTCCACGAAGCCCGGGCCGCTCACTACCGCGAGCTGGGCACTGGCGAAAAGCGCAGCGGAGGCGGCAAGAGCTCCTTCCATATCCGCGGCGGGGAGGACCAGGTCCGCCGCCGGCGCGCGGTGCACGGCGATGGGACCGCGCTCCTCGGCGCTCGGCTCGCCGCTACATGAACTGAGGCTGAGAGCTAGCACAACGGCCAGCCCGGTGAGCAGGCCAAATGCGGCCGGGTGCGGGCGGCGGGCGGTGTGCGAATCCGTGAATGGCGTGGTGGTGCTGGGTCGACGGTGACGGTGCGGCACAAAACTTCCTTCCTTCGGCGCCTTTACAGGGTAGCGATAATGCGCCGCCCGCGCATCCCCGCCTACTCCGAACGTGGCTCCTCGCCTACTTCCGATTGGTAATCGGCAAGGAGGGCTGCCGCGAAGGCGGCGTCGTCGGAATTAATGGAACGGAGCACGCGGGCCGGAACTCCACCCACAACGCTCCCCGGCGGGACGTCACGCAGTACCACGGCGCCGGCGCCCACCACGGAATTTTCACCAATGGTCACGCCACCGGCGATGGAGGCACCCATGCCGATCCAGACGTTGTTTTCGATGGTGATGGGCCGGCCGTATTCGAGACGGGTGGCGCGCAGAGCTGGGTCGATGGGATGCGAAGCGCAGGACATGGTGACGTGCGGGGCAATGAGGACCCCGGCGCCGATGCGCACCGGGCACAGGTCCAGGATCACCGCGCCGGTGTTGATAAAGGACCCCTCCCCCAGGCTGATATTCACTCCGTAATCGCAGGTGAAGGGGCGCACGATCTGGGAGCCGGCCCCGAAGCTGCCCAGGAGCTCACCCAGGATTTCGGTTGCTCGGGGACTGCCCCAGGCAGCCTCGGCGTTGAATTCTTCCAGCAACGCGATGGCGCGTTCGCGCACCCGGGCTTGCGTCGGCCCCCAGCGGTAGAGCCGACCTTCCACCATCCGCCGCCATTGCACGTCCGCGACTTCATCCGGAATCGGGCAGCGGGAGCGTTCGGGCAGCTCAGCGATGTGCGGGCGGGCAATATGGCGCGGCTTGGCGTTCATTTCGGGCATTTTTCTTCCTTAAGTTTGAGGCGCGGGAAAGATGGAAAAGTAGTACGACGACGCCCGTGCGGGGCGAGTAGCGAGCTACCCGCCCCGCACGACCCCGGAGGAGTGCAATTCCGGAGATTATTTCTTGCGATTAGCAACCATATCGAAAGCGACGGCAAGAATAACCACGAGGCCCTTAATGGACTGCTGCCAGGCAGAATCAACGTTGAGAATGGAGAGGCCCATATTGAGCACGCCCATAATAAAGGCACCGATAATAGCGCCGGAGAGCCGCCCACGCCCACCGGTGACCGCCACCCCGCCGATAAAGGCCGCGGCGATGGCATCCAGTTCGTAGCCGTTTCCGGCGGTGGCCACGGCCGCACCCGCGCGCGACGTCGTCACAATACCCGCGAGCGCGGACAGCACGCCCATATTGACGAAGACGAGGAAGTCCACCCGTTTGGTGTTGACACCGGAAAGCTTCGCGGCTTCCAGGTTGCCGCCCACGGCGTAGACGTGCCGGCCGAAAACGGTGCGGTTCATGACGAAGGCGTAAATCATCACGAGCACGCCGATAATAACGAGCACAATCGGGGTGCCGCCGGCCGAGAGCGAGAGCACGTAGGCAACCGCCATAATGCCGACCGCGAGGATGAGATTGCGGATCCAGAAGCTCGCCGCGGATTCGAGCGGGGCTCCCCCGCGCGCCCGGGCCCGACGCTTGCGCAGCGCGCTGACCAGCATACCCGCCACGGCCAGCAGACCGATGAGGAGAGTGAGCACATCACAATCGCGCAGGAAGCTCGGGGTGAAGAAACCGAGCCAATTGGGTAGCGAGCCATTCGCGATGGAGACGAAACCACCGGGCAGGCCGGAAATAGTACGTTCCACCAATACAATGGCCAGGCCGCGGAAAATGAGCATGCCGCCCAACGTCACGATGAAGGCGGGGATGCCCACGTAGGCAACCCAGAAGCCCTGCCAGCAGCCGATAAGCGCGCCGATAATAAGCCCGGCCACCACCGCGACCGGCCAGGACCAGCCCATAGAATCCATCATGAGTGCCACAACACCACCCACGAAAGCCACCACCGAGCCGACCGAGAGGTCAATATGCCGAGCAATAATGACGATCGTCATACCGATGGTCAAAATAAGCACGTAGGCATTCTGCTGGATCAGGGAGGCCACGTTATTCGGGGCGAGGAGCAGGCCCTTCGTGAGAACCTGGAAAAGCAAAATAATAATAACGAGGGCCAGCAAAATGCCATACTGGCGTAGGTTAATACCGCCCACTTTGGCGCCGGCGCGGTTGGCGGTGGCCGGATCCTCGGATTTCTTGGGTGCACGCACCGCGGGAACAGCGCGTGTGGTTACCTCAGGTTTCTCGCTCATGCTGCCTGTCCTTCCATACGATCACCGGCCATGTAGCTCATGAGCTTTTCCTGGCTCGCGTCTTCGCGCGCGAAGCAGCCCGTGACTTTTCCGGCGTTGAGTGTGTAAATGCGGTCGCAGATTCCCAACAATTCGGGAAGCTCGGAGGAAATCACCAGAACACCCTTGCCCTGGTCCGCTAATTCGTTAATGATTTGGTAGATTTCATATTTCGCGCCGACGTCAATACCGCGCGTCGGTTCATCCAAAATGAGGAGCTCCGGATCGGTGTACATCCACTTGGAGAGCACCACCTTCTGCTGGTTTCCACCCGAAAGTGAGGAAACCAGTGCCCGGTTCGAGGAGGTTTTAATCCGCATTGATTTTCGGTAACCATCCACCACCCGGGTTTCTTCATGTTCATCGATCACACCACCCCGTACGAGTTTGCGCAGCGCAGCGGAGGTGACATTGAGTTGCACATCCTGGATGAGGTTGAGCCCCAAGCTCTTGCGGTCTTCGGGAACGTAGGCAATACCCGCCTTAATAGCCTTGCCCACGGTGGAGGTATCGACTTCCTGGCCGTGCATACGCACCGTCCCGGAGATCTTGGTCCCGTAGGAATGCCCGAAGAGGCTCATGGCTAGTTCGGTGCGCCCGGCTCCCATGAGTCCGGCAATACCCACGATCTCCCCGGCCCGCACGTTAATAGCGGCGCCGTCCACCACTTTCCGCCCGGTATCGAGGGGATGGTAGGCGGTCCAGTCTTCCACCTCCAGGAGCATCTCCCCCACGTTCGGGGTGTGCTCCGGGTAGCGGTTGGTCAGCTCGCGGCCCACCATATGGCGGATAATTTCCGCTTCACTAATGGCACCTTCACCCTTCATGGGCCAGGTTCCCACCGTGTGACCGTCGCGAATAATCGTGACGTTATCGGCAATGTCCGCGATCTCGTTGAGCTTATGGGAAATAATGATCTGGGAAACGCCCTGCGCCTGGAGCTGGCGCATGAGGTTGAGCAGGTGTTCGGAATCGTCATCATTGAGAGCCGCGGTGGGCTCATCAAGAATGAGCAGCTTGACGTTCTTGGACAGCGCTTTAGCGATTTCTACCAGCTGTTGTTTGCCCACGCCCAGATCCACCACTTCGGTGGTGGGGTCGACGTCGAGGCCCACTTTGGCCAGCAGGATCGCGGCGCGATCATTTGTTTTATTCCAGTCGATAGCCCCGAAACGGGTGATCTCGGAACCGAGGAAAATATTTTCCGCCACCGAGAGGAAGGGCGAGAGCGCCAGCTCCTGGTGGATAATCACGATTCCGGAACGTTCTGAATCCTTAATGGTGGAGAACGTGACCGGCTCATGATCGTAAATAATCTCTCCCTCGTACGTTCCGTGCGGCCACACGCCAGAGAGCACCTTCATGAGAGTGGATTTCCCGGCGCCGTTCTCCCCGCAAATCGCGTGGATTTCCCCGCGTTTGACATTGAGAGTCACGTCGTCGAGAGCGCGCACACCGGAAAAGTCCTTGACGATTCCGCGCATCTCCAAAATATTCTCATCTGAATACATGGTGTCCCCCTACTCGAGGCCGATCTCGATAGCCGAGTAGTATCCGGAATCCACCAGCTTTTCACGGGCGTTCTCCGCGTTAATAACCACCGGTTCGAGCAGGTAGGTGGGAACAACCATCATGCCGTTTTCATAGGTTTCGGTGTCGTTGACGGTCACCTCTTCACCCTTGACGATCTGGTCTACCATGAGGGCGGCCTGATCGGCGAGCTTGCGGGTATCCTTCCACACGGTCATGGACTGGCGGCCCTTGACGATATTCGTAACATTGGCCTGGTCCGCGTCCTGCCCGGTAAGAACCGGCCAGGTGTCCTGCGTATAGCCATCCGCGTCGAGTGCCTGGGTGATACCCAGCGCCAGTGCGTCATTGGGGGCGAGCACCGCATCCACCCGCGTGCCGCCACGGTAGAAGGAATTAAGGCGTGTTTCCATTTCGGCTTGTGCGGTGGGTGCCATCCACGCCTGAATACCGATGGACTGCCAATCGGCCACATTCGCGGGCGCTTTACCCGAGGGAACCTTGAGCTGCCCCTTATCGAGGTAAGGCTTGAGCTGATCCCAAGCACCTTCGAAGAAGTAGCGCGCGTTATTATCGTCCGGGGAACCGGAGAAAGGCTCGAAATTGAAGGGGCCCTTGCCCTGGTCCAGGCCGAGTTCCTTGACGATATATTCGCCCTGCATCTGCCCCACGCGGTAATTATCGAAAGTCACGTAGTAGGAAACCGCATCGGTATCACGGATGAGGCGGTCATAAGCAATGACCTTAATACCGGCCTGCTTGGCCTGGGCGAGCACCGGCGCGAGGGCCGAACCGTCAATCGACGCCACAATAATGACCGCCGGGCCTTCGTTAATCATATTTTGTATCTGGGAGATCTGCTGCTCCACCTTATTATCGGCGTACTGCATCGAAGTCTTATATCCCATATCCTGCAATTGCTTTTGCAGGTAGTCACCGTCACGCGACCAGCGTTCCAGGGACTTGGAAGGCATGGAAATGCCGATGGTGCCACCACCGCTGCGACCGTAGTACTCATCGCTTCGCGTGGCGGAGCACCCGGCTGCGGTGGCAAGCACGAGGAACATCCCCGTGATCATCGCGGTTATTTTCTTCAGGGAAATCTTCACCGGAGCCTCCTTGCTCTGTGTGAGAAGTGTTGGGGAACGACGGCGCAGCTCACGCTATCGTCAATTCGAAAGCGCCTGTATATATGTCCGCGGTGGATTCAGGCGCGGACGGCGCGCGGGCCCGGCAGGCACGGCACACCGGAGTAGGCGTGGACAATCTGCGCGGTGAGCCCGGCGTGAGGTGGGGGGAGCTGCGGATCGCACCTCACCCCCACCAACCGGGGCACAGTTACAGCCGGGAGATGAGCTTATATTTGGCAGCTCACCTCCCTGCGGAGCTTAGCCAATAAGGTGGCGCATGGCCTGCTGGTAGAGCTCAACGTAGTGGTATTCGCGCGCGGCGAGGGCTGCGACGTCGAACTTCTCCGCCCGCACATCATCCAGGCTCTCACCTTCGGCCACGGTCGGTTCGGCCAGTTCGGGAACCGAGGCAGCTTCCATGATTTCCTGGGTGCGTGGGTCGGCACGGAAGGCCTTCGCTTTCTCCGCGAGCATGAGGTACATTTCCATATTCGCGGCCGCGGATTCCCACACGCCTTCCATACCTTCGGTGCGCGAGGGCTTGTAATCGAAGTGAATGGGGCCCTCGTAGCGCGGGCCGCCATTGGAAAAGCCGTTGACCAACAAATCCACCGTGAAGAAGGCGGAGGCCAGATCGCCATGGCCGAAGCACTTGTCCTGGTCATAGCGGGGGCCGGCCTGACCGTTGAGGTCGATATGGAAGAGCTTGCCAGCATTGAGTGCCTGGGCCAGCCCGTGGGTGTAATTGAGGCCGGCCATCTGCTCGTGCCCGGTTTCCGGGTTAAGGCCGACGATATCGCCATTATCCAGCTCGGCAATAATACCGAGGGCATGGCCGATGGTAGGCAGGAAAATATCACCGCGCGGTTCGTTCGGCTTGGGTTCCAGGCCAATCTTGAGATCGTAGCCCTTCTCCTTAATGTAGCCGGCTACCGTGTCCAGGCCTTCCTTGTAGCGTTCGAACGCGGCATTGAGATCCTTGGAGGAATCGTATTCGGTGCCCTCGCGCCCGCCCCACATCACGAAGGTGGTGGCTCCAACTTCCGCGGCCAGATCCACGTTGCGCAGGATCTTCTGGAGCCCGAAGCGCCGGATCGAACGGTCGTTATTGGTGAAGCCGCCGTCCTTGAAGATGGGGTGGGAGAAGGTGTTCGTGGTGACCATTTCGATGGTCAGGCCATTGGCATCGGCCGCTTCCTTGACCTTGCCAACCCGCTCGGCACGCTCAGCGTCGCTGGCGTCGAAAGCGAAAACGTCATTGTCGTGGAAGGTGATGCCCCAGGCGCCCAGTTCGGCAAGCTTTTCCGTATAGACCCACGGATCGAGGGCCGGGCGGGAATCCCCGCCGAAGGGATCGGTTCCGGTCCACCCCACGGTCCACAGACCGAAGGAGAACTTATCTTCTTTTGTAGGCTTTCTCATCGTATGCACTCCTTTATGCTGATGAACAACTACTTTGTTCACTTCCAAAACTAATTCAGGGAGCATACGGTGTCAATAGCTATAAGGTAAATCTCACCCGGAAAATTTCGTAGCACACCTTGGCTCCCGATTAGTTTTATGCACAAACAAAGTGGGTGCACACTACCGCGGACGGGATAGTGAGGCGAGCGCGGCCCGGGCAAACGCGGACTCTTTAGGAGAGAACCTGTTCCAACCAGGAGTTGGGATCACTGAGGAAAATCTCAAAATGCTGGAGACAGATCCCAATGGCCGCGGCGGTATTCCCGCGTTCATCAACAAGCAATTCGATATCCTTCCAGCGCGATGCCAGCACCCGGTATTTAAGTTCGGAGCGCAGAATCATCTCCAGGCGCGGGTAGAGAAGGGCGAAGTTGCCCCCGAAGACCACCGTATCGAGATCAAGGAGGTTGAGCGCATTCGCGAGAGCCGATCCGAGGGATACAGCGGCCAGATCAACAGCATCTCTCACACCAGCATCCCCGGCGTCGAACCTTTCTATGAGTTCACCCACGCCCGCTTCTCGCGGCAATCCGGCGTTCCGCAAAAGCGCATCTTGACCCACGTACTGCTCCAAGCACCCATTAGATCCGCAACCGCAGCGCGGCCCGGAGCGTTCCACGCACATGTGGCCAAATTCCCCGGCCCAGCCGTGCGTTCCTTCAAATACCGATCCCCCGGCAACGACGGCGGCGCCGATACCCACCTCGCCGGAAACATAAATAAAATCGCGGGTGGCCGAGAGAGCCCCGGGACGCTGGTAGAGCACCCCGTACGCGGCAGCATCCGCTTCGTTGACAACGATCACCCGGCCGAGAGCCCCGATTGTAGTACTCAGCTGACCCGCTATATCAACATCAGCCCAGCCGAGATTCGGGGCGGTCACCACGACGCCGCGGCTGCGATCCACCAAGCCGGGAACACACAACCCCGCCCCCAGAACGGTGGTGCTGCGCGGTCGGGACCAGCGCCCCAGCATCTCACCAAGCATCTCACAGATGAGCTGCGGGGAGGCCTGGCGGGAATCGCGCTGATCCACCGCGGTAAAAAGGATATTGCCGGCCAGGTCCATGACCACGACAGAAAGGTAGGCGAGGTTCACTTCCATGCCGATCATCACCATGGTCCGCCCCTTCGCGATCAGGGGATTAGCGGGCCGACCCACGTGCGGGCGCACCGGGGGCAGCTCCTCAATGAGATTGACCTCCAAGAGGTAATCGACAAGGCGGGACACGGTAGCCCGGGTGAGACCGGTACGGGTGGCGAGCTGGGCGCGCGAGGGCGGTTCCGGACTATCCAAAACGGACGCCAGCACCGTTTTGGTGTTTTCCACCCTCAAACTCTGCGGTGTTTTCCCAGTTTTGGTCACGCCCCCAACCTCTCTGCCTGCTCAACCTTTACACACTCGCCCCTCGTGCATCTCATTTATCATAGTGGAGCCGCGCCGATGATTGCGGGGCCCGTGCAGGCGCGGGGCAGAGCCACACCACCGAATGCGGGCCGGAGCATAACAGAAACCCTTGACACTCCCCCACCCCCGCATTAGTTTTACTTAAGAACAAATACACGGAGTGGTGCACGCCGGGCGAATTATCCGGCGCTATCTCACCCCTTTCCTCCGTGCCAGCCCGGGGCGCGACACCGCTGTCACGCCGCTCACTACTAGGAGAGAATATGCCACTCGTCGCCGGAGTCGATAGCTCCACCCAATCCACCAAAGTCCTCATTATCGATACCGAAACCGCGCAGATTGTACGGCAGGGCAAGGCCCCCCACCCGAACGGAACCGAAGTTGATCCGCATTCCTGGCTTGACGCGCTGCGCAGCGCGATCGCCGAGGCCGGCGGGCTCAACGATATTTCCGGCATCGCCGTGGGTGGCCAGCAGCACGGCCTGGTAGCCCTGGACGAGCGCGGGGAAATTATTCGCCCCGCGCTATTGTGGAACGACACCAAATCCGCACCCGCAGCCGAAGCACTCACGGAAGAATTTGGGCGGGAGTTTTGGGCGCGGGCAACAGGCTCCGTCCCGGTTGCCTCCCTCACCGTCACAAAGCTGCGTTACCTCGCCGATGCCGAGCCGGAGAATGCCGCGCGAATTCGGGCAATCTGCCTGCCTCACGATTGGCTAACCTGGAAGCTTTCCGGCTCCACCGATCTGCGCGATCTTGCCACTGACCGCTCGGATGCCTCCGGTACCGGGTACGTGGATTGCACCACCGACAAGTACCGCTACGATATCCTCGCCGCGGCTTTGCGAATTCCGGAATCCGCCGCGCGCGCGATTATCCTGCCGCGCATCGCCGGGCCTTTCGAGAGGGTGGGTACTCTTGGTGCGCCATGGCTGAGCAGCGGGAGTGCTGCCCGCGCGATTCCTATTGGCCCGGGCGCCGGGGATAATGCGGGTGCCGCGCTCGGTTTGGGCCTGCGCGGAGGGCAAGCGTCACTCTCCATCGGAACCTCCGGGGTGATCGCTACGGTCTCCGATCATCCGGTTCAGGATGCCAGCTCGGGTGTCACCGGTTTTTCCGATGCAAACGGGCAGTGGCTGCCACTCGCCTGCACCCTCAACGGCTCCCTCATTCAGGACTATTTCCGTAGCATTCTCGATGTTTCTTTTGAGGAGCTCGGTGAGCTGGCCGAAACCGCCGCGCCAGGCGCGGGTGGCATTACCCTGATCCCCTATTTCCTGGGCGAGCGCACCCCGAATCTTCCCTCCGCCCGCGCCCACCTGGGCGGTTTGACAGCCGCGAATTTCACCCGTGCGAATCTGGCCCGCGCCGCCTACGAAGGCCTGGCCTGCCTCATGCGCGGTGCCCTCGAGGCACTGCGGGCCGGGGGCATTACTATCGATAACGCCATGCTCATTGGTGGGGGTGCCCAATCGCGAGTGCTCGTGCAGATTCTCGCGGACGTACTTGAGATTCCTCTCGCACTACCCGAGCCGGGTGAATATGTGGCTAAGGGCGCGGCCTACCAAGCGGCTCGAGTGGCGGGCCTCGACTGCCCCGCAGCGGCCTGGGCTCCACGCATCACCGCCCGTTTTACTCCCCGCCCCGGAAACCCGGCCTGGCCCGCCTACCAGACTTTGGCGCGTACCCTGGAGAACGTGGGAAGCTAAGGAAGGCACCCGCAGCTGCGGCGTCGTCGTATCCGGGACTACGAGAAAGAAGAACCATGATCGTCACCACTGAACGCGTGTGCGCGGGCCGCACCGTTACGCTGCGCGCGGCCACTCGCGGCGCTACCCTGCTCAGCTATCGCCTCGGCGATACCGAGATCATCGACGGCTACCGTGACCCCGCTGAGCTGCGTGAGCTCAACGGTTTCCGCAGTGCCGTGCTGGTGCCGTGGTCCAATCGCATCCGCGCGGGGCGCTACGCCGCCGCGCTCTATCGTGGTGACGACGCCGCCGTGCGCGCTCGCCTCCACGTCGAGGTTCCAGTAAACGGCGTTCACAATGTGCCGGCGCCGCTTCCCGATACGGAACCGGGCCTGCACGGTCTGGTCACCACCCGGGAATTCGAGGTAATCCGCGCGGATAACGGTGCCCTTGAGTTCGCTACCCGCGTGGCTGCGAACAGTGTTTACCCTTTCGAGCTTGCCGTAAACATTGTTTACAGCATTGGTGCTGACGGTTCCTTGCACGTACGTCTGCGCGCCGAGAATCTCAGCGAGGTAGCGGCCCCGGTCGCTCTCGGCTGGCATCCGTATTTCCGGCTCGCCGGTCCGCTGGCGGAGGCACGCCTGAGCCTAGACTGCCGCGCGCGTATCGCCACCGATACCACGCTTATTCCGTACGACGGCGCCGGCGCTTTCGCGCCGTGTGAGCCGCTCGCGGACTCCCCCATCGACCCTGCCACGGATTGGGCCTACGCGCAGCTTGCCGATGACGCCGGGCCGGATGCGGGTGCGGCCGGGGCTGGCGGAGGGGCGGACGGTAGTGCGGACGGAAACGGTGGCGCCGGGACTAGCTGGAATGTGGCGCGCCTACACACCGGGGATCGCGAAGTAGCCCTGTGGGCACGCCTGGGGAGTTGGTCTTCCAAGAACTTCCATATTTTTGCTGGCTCCGGGCTGGCGCGCGATGCCGGTCGCGCGGTGGCCATAGAGCCGTGCCAGGCACTCCCCAATGCTTTCAATCGGGCCGAAGGCAGTGCGATGCTACTCGAGCCGGGAGCGTGCCGTGAGCTCGAAGCGCGGGTTGTGGTGACGGCGGCGGGTACCGCGTAGCTGAGCCGGCACAAGCTGTGGATGACACGCCGCTACGAGTCCTCCTGTGGATAGGCTCTGGGCGGGTGCAAGGCGGCTGTTAACGTGGCGCCATGAACGTACTCATAACCGGGCGCCGTGCCGGAATTCTTGCCAGCCTCTGTTTCCTTCTCAGCAGCTGTGGGGCGGGGGCAGGCGCGCCTCCCCCTGGGCTCTCCCCCGGTGACTTTTCCGGAATGCCAGCCGCTAGCTCCGCCCCACCCGCTGCGAACTCACCTTCGTCTACCATCAGTTCTGGCTCTGTCGCGCCCTCGGTTCCCCCATCCTCTCCCCTCACCTGGCCGGTCCAGATTCCAGTGCCCGCACCACCCGCCCAGATGTCCGAAGATTCCGTAGCGGGAGCCATCGCGGCCGGGCAATATCTTTTCACCCTCCTCGATTACGCAACTATCACCGGCGATATCGCGCCCCTCTCCCCGCTGGCCGGGGAACAATGCGATTGGTGCCAACACCAGATCGCTAAACGTGAAGAAACTGATTTCCGGCCCCGGCAAGCCACCGTTTTTAGTTTTAGCGATGCGCGGGGGCGCTGGAATGATTCCATAGCCGCTTATACCGTGCAGTTCTCCGTTTCCCATCCACCCAATCCAGTGATGAACCGCAAGGGCGCCGAAAAAACAGATCGTGCCGAAGAATTCTTTGTGACCATGCGGATTTTCCGCTCGGGCGGTAACTGGATCGTCGATGCGGTGGGGATGAACGACGACATTTTGGATGGAGGCGTGTGATGAGGCCATACACCAACCCCAGGTTCAGGCCGCGCTGGTTCCTGCGCGCCTTCATCGTAGGCGTGGTCATAGTAATATGTCTTGGTTCGTGCACGGTGAGCGCTCCGGCCCTCGCCCGCGAATATGCGGATACCGAGGAGCGTATTTACTCCGCCCGCACCGATGCCGGCGGAGTGACCGTGGAAGGTCAGGTTAGTTACACCAGGCGTTCTCCCGGCGAGCCAGCCGGAGTGTCATCAAGCTCAGGTGCCCTTGCCAGCGGGAGCGCCGGACTCTCCAGCGGGCCTTATGGCCTGCCGTGGTCGCGCAGTGCACTAGTAGCCGCGGTGCGTGATGCTTCTCTACCGGGCCATGTACGCGGCGCGGCAGGAATTCTCAGTTGGATACTGGGTAATGGCACTCCGCCGGCCGGCACTCAAGCGGGAGCGCCTCCCACCGCCGCGCAGCTGGAGAGGCTTATCCATACGGAAAGTATCCGGATTGCGGTAGCGAGCACCGAGGCGTGGATGGAACCGGCGCGCGGCTGGGTGGCGATCAACTACCCCGTTCGCCTGCATTATTCCGCTCCGGCTCAACGGCATCCGGTTGTAGTGCTCGGCGCGGAGGTTGTTATTGATCTGATTCCCGTGCGGGCAACTTGGGAGGTGCCCGGCGCGGAAAGCACGGCCGCAAGAAACTCCGGAAACGTCGCGCCCAGCGGCTCGCTCCCCGCTCACTCAGCACAGCTCATCCCGGCCCGCCAGCCCTTTACGGAAGTCATCTACCGCCAGGCCAATAAGGAGGTGAAAGCCACGCTCGTCATGGAGTGGGAGGTGCACTACACCGTTGCCGGGCAGCGCCGCACGGTATCGGAGTTGCTCACTACCCGCTCCGAAACAGCCCCGGTGATAACGCGAGAGCTCGAAGCGCACCTGATTGGTTAGCTTCGAGCTCTCGGTATCAGCTAGTCCTTGCTCGCGGCCTTAGCCGGTGCCTGAGCGTGGCCGCCCCTAGTGTGAGGCTTTAGCTCGCGGCCCTGCTTGGGACGCAGCAATCCTAGTTCGCTGCGGCCAGGCCACCTCCGGAAGTCGGCGCGCCGGCACCGGCTACCGACCCGCCGCTGGGGCGAGTATTCACCCCGGAAGCCAGGCCTTCCATTTGCGCCGGTTCTTCGGCTTCGATCACACCATCCGGTAGCGGCTGGTCGGGCGACTGGCCGGTGAAGGTGAAGGACATCGGAATATTTTCCTTGTCCACATCCACCACGATGATGTCCCCCTTGGCGAATTCGCCATAGAGCAGCTTCTCGGAGAGCACATCTTCCACGTCACGCTGGATGGCGCGGCGCAGCGGGCGTGCCCCGAGCACCGGATCGTAACCACGATCCGCCAAGAGTTCCTTCGCATCCTTTGTCAGGGCGATCGACAGGTTCTGATCCCGCAGGCGCTTATCCAGCTTGCCGATCATCAGATCCACAATCTGGAGGATTTCCGGGCGGACAAGCTGCGGGAAGACGATAATGTCATCCACGCGGTTGAGGAATTCGGGCCGGAAGTTGTTCTTGAGTTCTTCCGCAACCTTCGTCTTCATGCGCTCGTAGGAAGACGTGGTATCGGCATCGAACTGGAAACCAGTTTGCACACCCTTCGCGATATCCTTCGTACCCAAATTGGTAGTCATGATGATGATGGTGTTCTTAAAGTCCACCACCCGACCTTGCGAGTCCGTGAGGCGCCCTTCTTCCAAGATTTGGAGAAGAGAATTGAAGAGATCCGCGTGGGCCTTCTCAATTTCGTCAAAGAGCACCACGGAGAAAGGCTTGCGCCGCACTTTCTCGGTGAGCTGGCCGCCTTCTTCATAACCCACATATCCCGGAGGAGCACCAAAGAGCCGCGAAACGGTGTGCTTCTCCGAATATTCGGACATGTCCAAAGTGATCAGCGCGGATTCATCCCCGAAAAGGAATTCCGCGAGCGCCTTGGCGAGCTCGGTTTTACCCACACCGGTAGGCCCGGCGAAAATGAAAGAGCCACCGGGGCGGTTCGGGTCCTTGAGTCCCGCGCGGGTACGGCGAATTGCCTGGGAAAGCGCAGTCACGGCTTCATGCTGGCCGATAACCCGCTTATGCAGCTCGTCTTCCATACGCAGCAACTTCGCGGACTCCGCTTCGGTGAGCTTGAAGACCGGGATACCGGTAGACATGGAGAGCACCTCGGTGATGAGATCTTCATCCACCACCGAGACGACATCCATATCCCCGTCCTTCCAAGCCTGCTCACGGGCATCGCGTTCTTCACCGAGCTTCTGCTCTTCATCACGCAGGCCAGCGGCCTTCTCAAAGTCCTGGGCGTCAATAGCCGCTTCCTTAGCGCGGCGCGTGGAAGCGATCTTATCGTCCAGCTCGCGCAGCTCCGGCGGCGCGGTCATCTTACGGATGGCCAGGCGCGCCCCCGCTTCGTCGATGAGGTCAATGGCCTTATCGGGAAGGAAGCGATCGTTAATATACCGATCCGCCAGGGTGGCGGCCGCCTCCAGGGCGTCGTCGGTAATAGTCACGCGGTGGTAGGACTCGTACCGGTCCCGCAAACCACGCAAAATATCAATGGTTTGTTCCACGGTGGGTTGTTCCACCTGGATGGGCTGGAAGCGGCGCTCAAGCGCGGCATCCTTTTCAATGTACTTACGGTATTCATCGAGGGTGGTTGCCCCGATGACCTGGAGTTCCCCGCGGGCCAGCATCGGCTTGAGCAGCGAGGCGGCATCCAGGGCGCCTTCCGCGGCACCCGCACCCACCAGGGTGTGGATTTCATCAATGAACAGAATAATATCCCCGCGGGTATTGACTTCCTTGAGGATCTTCTTCATGCGTTCCTCGAAGTCGCCGCGGTAGCGCGAACCAGCCACGAGGGAACCCATATCCAGGGAATACAGCTGCTTATCCTTGAGGGTTTCCGGCACGTTACCCGCGGCGATGGACTGGGCCAGGCCTTCGACCACCGCGGTTTTACCCACGCCGGGTTCCCCGATCAGCACCGGGTTATTCTTGGTGCGCCGGGAGAGGACCTGCATAACCCGCTCGGTTCCGGTATGCCGGCCGATCACGGGATCAAGCTTGTGATCGCGCGCGGCGGCCGTGAGGTTACGCCCGTACTGATCCAGAATCGTGGAGCCGGCCTTGGTGCCTTCACGCGGGCCCCCGCCCACCCCAACGGCTTCCTTACCTTGGAAACCGGAGATGAGCTGGCTGACCTGGTTGCGCACGGTGGGCATATCCGCACCGAGCTTAATGAGGACCTGTGCGGCAACACCATCCGCTTCGCGGGTGAGACCGAGGAGGAGATGTTCGGTTCCGATATAGGAGTGGCCCATCTGCAGCCCCTCACGCATCGCGAACTCAATGACCTTCTTGGCGCGCGGCGTGAAGGGAATATGACCCGAGGGTGGTTCCTGGCCTTCGCCGATAATATCGATGACCTGCGTCCGGACGGACTCAAGCGTCACCCCCAGGGCTTCCAAGGCCTTTGCGGCCACCCCTTCGCCCTCGCGAATGAGGCCGAGCAAGATATGTTCGGTCCCCAGGTAGTTGTGCTTGAGGTTCCGTGCCTCTTCCTGCGCGAGCACGATGACTCGCCGGGCGCGGTCAGTGAACCTTTCGAACATAACTCTCCTTGCACTTGCAATCTTCTAAAAGAGTAACGGCCCGCGGCCCGGGAGCCGTCCCCTGTTCGCCAGTGGCATGAGTGTGTGGCTCACATTTTGCTGAGGGAAAAAGCCGAATTAGCGCGGAAATCGCTGTTCTTGATGAGATTTCTGAGCTTATTTCACTATCCCTAGGCCTTTAGACCTAGGATTGTGGGGGGCTGCGGCGAGTTAGGCGCTGGCCGGTTCCACCTCAACCAGGAGCGTAAAGGGGCCGTCATTAACGAGCTCCACATCCATCATGGCCCCGAATTGCCCGGTGGCTACCTCCAGCCCGTAGGTCTCCCGCAATTCGCGCACCACCGCCTCATAGAGCGGATCGGCAATTTCCCCGGGGGCAGCTTTGGACCATGAGGGCTTGCGGCCCTTGCGCACATCCGCGTACAGAGTGAATTGCGAAACGAGCAGCACGGGAGCCTGCGCTTCTTCCGCGCTGCGCCGATTATTCGGCTCATCAGTGCCATCCGCGGCGCGCAGTACTTTCAGCTGCGCGATTTTCCGTGCGATTTTCTCCACTTCCGGGGCGCCATCCCCGTGAGTAACGCCCAGGAGCACGCACAGTCCCGTGCCGATCTGCGAAATCACGCTGCCGTCCACCGTGACGGATGCGCGCGTGACGCGCTGAATAACTGCTCGCATTCTTCCTCCTTCGTGGTGCGTGTAGTACGACGACGCAGCTCAGGCCCTGCGCTTACCCCGCTTTACCAGGACCCTTTCCCGCGCCCGCGCGAACTGCGGCGCGGCCCCATCCGCTGTTCTTCGGGACCCAGATAGTAGAGCGCACCGTAAGCCGCCCCGAGCATGAGGAACGGCTGGAAAGGTAGGCGAATGGGTGTGAAAAGCACGATTCCCGTGACGAGAGCGCAACCCAGCAGCACCCCGCTCCAGAATTTCTTATCCTTGCGGGCATAGCGAAAATCCGCATCCGGGCGGCGCAGGCAAGCCACTAGCGCCCACACCATAAACGCGAGAATCGCCAGCTGGATCACAAAAAATATCCCGTTGCAGATATCTGTGACGAGCCGCAAGGTTGTTAGGTTCATAGTTCTCCGTCCTCGTGGTGAGCGTGGTGCTCGCCCTCATTCTAGTCACGGCCTCCGACACTTTTTTCGCCGGTGTCACGAATGGTCACCACAACGGGAGCGCGAGTAGGCAGAGGAATAGGTTCGACGCCGCAGCGGAATTCTCCTACCAGCACCGCGCCCAGCGCCGCTGGTTCCCTGATGAGCGCGAGGGCAAGCGGCCCTTCTTCCCAATGCCGCACCGCCGATAGCACCAGGCCCACAACCGCCCCATCAGGCTGATTCGTTTCCGCTTCGCCCGCCGCATTCCCGCTCGCCCCGCTCGCACTCACGGCATCGGATCGCTCCGCAAGTACCGGTGTGCCGGCCTCAGGCAAGTCGGCCGCGTCCGGGCCTTCCAAATATAAGCAGGCCAGGCTCCGCCCGGCACCGCCGAACTGGCGGGTGCTCCTTTCTCCGGATTCGCGAGTGCCTACTTCCCGGGATGCGCAGGTGCCCGCTACCCCAGGTCCGTATATCTCAGTCAGGCCCGCCCCGGCGCGCGCCGCCCGGAACGGATCCGCTTCCAGGGGCGCAAAGGCGGGCTGCTGGCCCTCATGGTCATTCAGATGTTCCCGCAGCTGCTGGCATTCGTA
>NZ_JBOZCJ010000014.1:0-55929 GCF_051265215.1 Actinotignum stranguriae | reverse complement strand
CGGTTGATGATCGGGTTGATAGGCCAGGGATGTAAGCATTGTGAGGTGTTTAGTTGACTGGTACTAATGGACCGATAGCCAAAATGACAAGATGTTGAGAGGCTTTGGTTGTTTTTGCGTGAGGTTGGGTGTTTGCGTTCACTGTGCGATGACTGGCCACCGTGTGGTGGTTGGTTGGTGTTTTGGTTGTGGCGGTGGTTATAGCGGCAAGGTTACGCCCGGTATCCTTTTCGAACCCGGTAGCTAAGGTTGTTTGCGCTGATGGTACTGCACTCGGTGGGGTGTGGGAGAGTAGGTTGCTGCCGCCATGTTTTTTGTTGATTGTGTGTGGGGTGTGTTTATGTCTTTTGGTGGGGCATAGTACACACCCCACACACTTTTTAATCTCTGCGCGCCAAAATTCAATGCTCAGCGCGCGGCCGAGCTGGAGTCGGCCTAAAATAAGCACAGCATCGTGATTCTTAACAATCGAACTGCGAGGAATGAAATGTCTGACCACGAAGAGTGGAGCGAAGAGCGCTCCGAAGACGACCGCCCGAAAGGACAATGGCGGTCCGCGCGGCAACGGCGCGAACCCTCGCAGCACGATGGAGAGGGCGGCGCGACCCGCGATTCGGGTGATCCCCGCGATGCCTGGAATGACCGCCGCGGAGGCTCACGGCGGCGGGATAATCGAGAGGGAAACTGGAACCGTCACCAAGGGGATCGACGTGGTGGCCGTCGTTATGATCGCGGCCACGACCGTGACTCCTGGGAATCGCGAGATTCCCGTGGCGGGCGCGATGGTGGTTCCCGGCGCTCTTCGTGGAACCGTCAGGGTGAATTCCACGATGGTAGCGGCGAACGCGGACAGAAGGGTGGATTCCACAACCGACGTGACCGTGACAACCATCGTGGATACCGGCGCGATTGGAATGACAGGGATTCGAGTGAATCGCGCGAATCCCGAGGTTCCTGGGATCGCGGCGGTGAAGGCCGCTACGACCGGCGCGGCGGACGCGGTGGCCAGTGGCGCGATAATCGCCGGGACCAGGACAGGCGATTCGGGGGGCGGCGTGATGATCGTTATAATGAGCGTTCCGGGCGCGAAGATCGTCGTCGTACCAACGAAAATGAACCCCGCGATAATGACAACTACGGGCGCCGCGACCACTATGACGACAAGCAGAAGTTTGATCGCGGTGAGCGCCGGCGTGACGACCACCGGCAGGATGACCGGCGCCGTGATGAGCGCCGTCGCGATAGCTACAGGCGTGACGAACGCGGTGGACATCGCGAGGAAGATAAACGGCGGCGTGACGATCGCCGCAGTCGTGGCGTGAAAGATCCCTTTATTCCGGAAACGGTTAATGCTCAGGATCTCGCGGCGGAATCGCGTCGTAAACTCAAGGTTCTCGCGCCAGCGGTGTCCGAGAACGTGGCGCGGCATCTGGTTTATGCCGGATCCATGATGGATCAGAACCCGGAAATCGCCTACGAGCACGCGAAAGCAGCCTACCGGCACGCTGCGCGCATCGACATCGTGCGTGAGGCGCTGGGATTGACGTCCTACTTGACCGGCCGGTACTCCGAAGCTCTGCGTGAGCTGCGCACCTATCGGCGCATGACCGATGATTACTCGCATGTGGCCCTTGAGGCTGATTCCGAGCGCGGATTGGGGCGGCCTGAAAAGGCTCTTGCCTTTATTGCCGAAATTCCGCTCAAGCGGCTCAATACCGCCACCACGTTGGAGTTGGCGCTGGTGACGTCCGGCGCCCGCGCGGACGCAGGGGATTCCGAGGCCGGACTGGCCGTCCTGGAGAAAATCAAGGTTGAAAACCTTGATGAAGAATTACGCGCCCGCGTTGAGCTCATTAAGGCAGATCGTCTCGAAGAACTAGGACGCGTGGAGGAAGCCGAAGATCTGCGTGCGCGCTGGAATCCGGTCTACAATGCAGAAGGCGAAGTCGAGCTTTTCACCGCGGACGAGCCTGAGTCCGAGACAACGGACGTGCCCGATTTTGAAACCGAGACGAACGTAGACGCGGAAAGGGAAGCGGAACAGGCACCGGAAGTGGAGCATAAGGCCGGGGCACTAGCTGAGTCTGATACGACATCCGAGAGTGAACCGGCGTGCGCAGCCGAAGCCGGACCTGAACTGGCGCACGAAGCTGAGGCCGAGGTGCAGGTAATCTCGGAGACGGACCCGAAGCAGGAATCAGAAGAAGAGTAATAGTGAGCCTGATATCGCATTTTGACGGCGCGATTTTCGATCTGGACGGTGTAGTTTACCTCGGGACCGATCCGGCTCCTCACGCTGCCTATGCTTACGGGCGTGCCATCGCTGCTGGTATGCGCCCGCTTTTCCTCACCAATAATGCCTCGCGCACGCAGGAAGAAGTCGCAGCGCACCTCGCGACAGTGGGAATATCAGCCCCGGCAGCAACGGTGCTCACCTCCGCGATGGCGAGCACGCGGCTCGCCGCGTCGCGGGTGCCGGCCGGAGCAAAAGCGCTGGTCATCGGGGGTAACGGTCTGCATCGTGCGGTGAGTGAAACTAGCCTTGTGCCGGTATCATCCGCGGATGATAACCCCGACGTGGTCATTATGGGGTTTTACCCGACAATTGACTGGGCAGCGCTTTCAGAAGTTGCCCTGGCCATTCGCCGCGGCGCCCTTTTCGTGGCCACGAATCTCGATGCTACCCTCCCCATGGAGCGTGGATTTATGGTCGGCTGCGGATCACTCGTGGCCGCGGTAGTTAATGCCACCGGGGTGCAACCACTCTCCGCGGGCAAACCCGATCCTGCGATTTTTGCCATTGGGATGGATATGCTCGGAGCCAGCCATCCTCTCGCTATCGGTGACCGGCTCAATACCGATATTCGTGGAGCGCGTGCCGCAGGTATCGCCAGTCTCCACGTGCTTACCGGAGTGAGTTCTGCTCGCGATATTATGCTGGCTGCACCGGAAGAACGCCCCGATTATCTCGGCGATGATCTGCGGGTCCTCAACGAGGACTACCCGGAGATTCATCGGGAAGGTGAACGCTGGGTGGCAGGCACATCCTGGGCACAGGTTGATAATAGTAACGACGGCGCAGCGGTTCGCCTGGTCACCTCCGATGGATGCGGGCCACATCTGGGGCTGGATACTTACCGAGCCGCGGTGCACGCGGTATGGGAGGCCCGAGATCGCGGGCTGAAGGAGAACGTCACGCTCGGGGAGATCATCGTGGAGCGGCGATGACGGACCAGGAAAGAGCCACGGCACCTGGGGCAACGGTTCCGCTTCCGAGCGCTCCGCTCAATATTGAAGCCGCCTTGGAGAATCTCAACGAGCTCGATCTGCCCGAAAAGATTGAACAGCTGGAGGCGATTCACACCGAACTCGGTCGGCGCTTATCCCGGGCACGGGTCTAAATCAGAAAGGCGAGCCTATGGGGCGTTTAAGGCGCGTTGACGCGGAACTTGTGCGGCGTGGGCTCGCGCGCTCCCGCCAGGATGCTGCGGTGCTCATCCGTGAAGGTCAGGTATTCCTTGACGGAGCTGAGGTAACGAAACCCGCTCGGCAGATGGATCCGGCCCAGGCGCTTCTTGTGAAAGAAGCAGCTCAGGATCGTTACGTTTCCCGCGGAGCATATAAACTGCTGGGTGCCCTCGATTATCTCGGAGACGCCGGCCCACGTGTGGAAGGAGTCCGTGCCCTGGATGCGGGCGCTTCCACGGGTGGATTTACCGATGTGCTGCTGCGGCGCGGTGCTGCCCACGTGGTTGCCGTGGATGTTGGCTACGGCCAACTTGCCTGGAAGCTCCGTGAAGACCCCCGTGTCACCGTGCTGGAACGCACGAATGTGCGCACCCTGGATCCCGCGGCGGTCGCACCCGCGCCTGATCTGGTTGTGGGGGATCTATCTTTTATTTCTTTGCGGCTCCTCGTTGCCCCGCTCGCTGCGGCGAGTTCGCCAACGGCCGATTTTTTGCTTATGGTCAAGCCTCAATTCGAGGTAGGTCGGGAGAAAATCGGTGCGCACGGGGTGGTACGAAACCCGGATTACCACGTTGAGGCGGTATGCGACGTCGCCCTTTCCGCCCGTGCCGCAGGGCTGGCCCTGCAAGCGATCGCTCCTTCGCCTCTTCCCGGGCCGGCGGGGAACGTTGAATACTTTCTTTATATGAAGAAAAATGCTCTTGATCAGCTTGGCGAGAACCTCGAAGAAAGTGTCCGGGCCGCGGTGAAAGCTGGACCAGCGGGGCAAGGACGGCCAGCGCAGTAGCGGGGTAGGATACCTGGGAGAGGGGAGGCATTCGATGGCAGAACCAAAAGTCGCCCTGGTCGTCAATCGCACGTTACCACCGCAGATGGAGCGCGCCGCTCACGATGCGATTGTCGCCCTAGAAGACCGCGGCGTACGGGTGGATACCAGTGAAACTCTGGCGGGTGCCCGCAATGCGGATCTCATCCTCGTCATGGGTGGGGACGGTACGATTTTGCGCGGGGCTGAGTTAGGACGTAGTACCGGCGTGCCCATCCTCGGTATTAACTACGGGCATATGGGTTTTCTTTCCGAAGCTCAACCTGATGAGCTCCCTGCCGTCGTGGAAAGGATTGCCGCGCGCGATTGGGTTATTTCCGAACGAATGACCATTGATGTGCATGTGCAGCGCCCGGATGGCTCCTGTAACGTCCAGTGGGCCCTCAACGAAGTATCGGTGGAAAAGGCTTTTAATTCGCGTCTCATCGAAGCTTCTATCGGTGTGGACGGGCGCGAAATCTCTGCTTTCAAAGCCGACGCGGTGCTACTCTCCACGCCCACCGGTTCTACTGCCTACAATTTTTCGGCGGGTGGACCGGTGGTATGGCCCAGCGTGGAAGCACTTCTTCTCACCCCGGTGGCCGCTCACGCGCTTTTCACCCGTCCTCTGGTGGTTAGCCCCTACTCAACCTTGGAAGTACGGGTTTTGCGTGATGAGGCGATGGTTTCCTGTGATTCACGGCGCCGGCTCGTAGCACCTGAAGGAACCGTGATTACCGCGGTGCGGGGAGAACGTCCCGTCAAGCTCGCCCGACTGAATGAAACACCTTTCTCCGGGCGTCTGGTGGCGCGCTTCCACCTGCCGGTGCGCGGCTGGCGCGAGCGTGAGGTACGGGAATGATCGAACAGGTACGTATCCGCAATCTCGGTGTTATCGCGGAAGCCGAGCTTAATCTATCTCGCGGACTCACCGCACTAACGGGGGAAACCGGGGCGGGAAAAACTATGGCGGTGACCTCCCTTACGTTGCTTCTCGGAGCTAAAGCGAATCCAGCACGGGTGCGGGCCGGGGCCGCCCAAGCGGAAGTGGAAGGAACGTTTCTCGTGGACGCGACTTCCCCAGTGCTAGAACGCATCGCCGAGGCCGGGGGACGGTATGACGTTGAAGGCGATACCGCTGCTGTGATTATTGCTCGGCATATTCCAGCAAAAGGGCGTTCCCGTGCCTTTGTCGGAGGCCGGTCAGTACCCACCGCGGTGCTGACCGATATCGCGGCCGAACTTGTGAGCGTGCACGGCCAATCCGATCAGATTCGGTTGGGTAACCCCGGCCAGCAGCGCGCCGCGGTCGATGAATTCGGAGGTGAAACAATTACGCGGGCTAAAACAACATGGGAACAGGCGTGGAAAAACTACGGTGAAGCCCGCGAAGCCCGCGATACCTTTCAGGCAGGTGCACAGCGTGCTGCGCAACAGCGTTTAGCCTACCGAGCCTTGCTCGACAAAGTTGAGGCGGTCGATCCCCATCCCGGTGAAGAAGAATCTTTGCGGGCGCGCGCCCGGGTGCTTGAAAATGCGGTGGAAATGTACGGGGCATACTCCGCGGCTGCCGAAGCGCTGAGCGGGAGCGACACCGAAAACGGAGCCATATCTGCACTGGGTAGCGCGGCCGCGCAACTCGAGCGTGTTCTTGAACTCAGCGGCCCTGATGTGCCGAATACACAACTTCGGGAGCTACGCGAACGCTTGGAAAATGCCGAAGCCGATATCAACGATATTTATACCGATATCGCAGAATTAGCTCGTGGTACCCAAGCCCAACCCGAGGAGCTCTCTACGATTTATTCGCGCCGCTCCGAACTGGCCGGGCTGCGCAAACAGCTGGGAATGAGCGGCGAAGAAATCCTGCGCGCCGCCGCTGAGGCCCGAGCGGGTCTAGAGAACCTCGATGATCCAGCGGCCACTCTAGAACGTCTTGAGAAGGAGCTTTCGCACGCTCATACGGCCATGGAACAAGCCGGAGCAGCCCTACGTGCCGCGCGTGCCGCTGCCGGGGAAGAACTCGCCCGCGCTGTGGAAACGGAACTTCCCGAGCTCTCGCTGCCCGATGCCCACTTCACCGTGGCTGTCAGCGCCGCGGATCCTGGGCCAGCCGGTGCGGATTCCGTCACTTTTTTGCTTGCTGCCCACCGCGGTGCCCCACTCTCTTCGCTCGCATCGGGTGCTTCAGGTGGTGAGCTCTCGCGGGTTATGCTCGCCCTCGAAGTAGGATTAGCGGCGCGGCGGGCTCAGCGCGGCCACACTTTCCTCTTCGACGAAGTTGATGCCGGGATTGGCGGCCGTGCCGCCACCGCGGTTGGGAAAAGACTGGCGAAACTGGCTGGTAGCGCCCAGGTTATTGTTGTTACTCACCTCGCCCAGGTCGCGGCCTATGCCGAGCACCAACTCGTCGTCGTGAAACAACTTGAAGAAAGTGCCGCGCGCACGGAACTGCGTGACGTCACGGGGCCAGAACGCGAAGCAGAACTCGCCCGTATGCTTTCGGGTAGCGATACCGATGTGGCACGCGCGCACGCCGCTGAGCTACTTAAGGCCGCGAGTGTGGCACTATAAAGCTTGTGGCATCGAAGTTATGGCGAAAAAAGAAGGTCGTTGCGGAAGGCACCCTGGCCGGTCCGGCCAGGGTAGACGCACGCACCAAAAATCTCACTCGTCGTCTCCAAGCCGGCGATGTAGCGATTATTAACCACACGGATCTGGATAGGGTGGCCGCGGAAAACCTTGTCGCCGCGCAGCCCGTTGCCGTGCTCAATGCCGCGAAATCTATCTCGGGGCGCTACCCAAATCTTGGCCCGGCGATCCTGGAAGAAGCCGGTATCCCGCTCATCGATGACCTCGGCCCAGAAATTATGGATATTTCGGAGGGCCAGTGGGTCGATATTGATGGGGCACGCGTGGTGGCAGGCGGACGCGTTATTGCGGAAGGCACTTTACAAACCGCCCAGAGCATCGCGCGTGATAGCGAGGCCGCCCGCGCGGGCATGACCGTGCAACTGCGCGCTTTCGCCGCCAATACCCTCGAATATCTCAACGAAGAACAGGGACTCATCCTCGACGGGGTGGGAATTCCAGATATCCGTACGTCCATGGAGCACCGGCACGTGCTCGTGGTGGTGCGGGGCTACGACTACCGTGAAGACCTGCGCGCCCTGCGTCCCTATATTCGGGAAAATCGCCCGCTCATGATCGGGGTGGATGGCGGAGCGGATGCTCTTCTGGAACTTGGCTACACCCCGGATATTATCGTGGGTGATATGGATTCGGTTTCCGATAAAGCGTTGCGCTGCGGTGCCGAGGTGGTGGTGCACGCCTACCGCGATGGGCGCGCACCCGGCAAGAAGCGGGTGGAGGATCTGGGAGTGGATCACGTGGTCTTCCCGGCTACCGGTACTTCCGAAGACGTTGCCATGCTGCTGGCTGATTCCAAAGGCGCCAAGCTCATTGTCGCGGTGGGAACTCACAATACGATTCTGGAATTCCTCGATAAGGGCCGGGCGGGAATGGCATCAACGTTCCTCACCCGCCTGGTGGTGGGTGGCAAACTCATTGACGCGAAAGGTGTTTCACGCCTTTACCGTTCCTCGATTTCGAACTGGATGCTCGTTGCCCTTATTCTTGCGGGAGTTTTTGCACTCTTCGCGGCCCTGGCTGTTACCGGTGCGGGCCAAACCTTCCTGTCCGTGCTCACCACTCGCCTCGGGGATCTTGCCGAGTGGTTCCGTAATCTCTTCTAGGAAAGTTAGCTGATGGTTGATTTTAGGTATCATCTCGTTTCCCTGGTCTCGGTCTTTTTGGCACTGGCCATCGGAGTGATTCTCGGGGCCGGACCGCTGCAAAATTCCATCGCGCACGGACTTACCGGCCAGGTGGATTCCCTGCGTGAATCGCGTGACAAGATGCGTGTGGAACTCGATCAACGCGGGGCACAGCTTGATGCTGCGTCGACGGCGCTGCTAGGTGCCGGCGAGCAACTCAATGCCGGAACGCTGACCAACCGGCGCGTTGCTATCGTGGCGGCAGCCGGGGCCGACGGAGCTATCGTGGAGAAGACCCGGCAGAGCTTGACCGCGGCCGGGGCTCGTATTACTGGTGAAATCACCCTGGCTCCAGCTTTTACGGATACCGAATACGCTACCTACCGTTCCACCCTTTCCGGTAACCTCGGCTCTTATGTCAAGGACTTGCCGGCCGGTGGTTCCGCGGATGCGATTCTCGGGGCGGCCGTGGATACCGTGGTACGCTCTGCTGCGGAAGATGCGGGGGCGACGACGCTCATCACTCTTCTCACCTCTCCGGAAAATAAGCTGATTGACGTGGCGGTTGCTCCGAGTGAAGCCGCGGAGGTGGTTGTTTTTATCACCTCGGATCCGGCTGAGACCGCACCGGTTCCCGCCGATAAGGCGACCACTTCGCCGCATATCACGGATACCTACCAGGCTGCCTTTGCGGCTATTGCCGGGCGGGGCCCGGCCGTGGCCGTCGGTGCGGGAACAGACGGAAACTCGGTGTTGGGAGCCGTGCGTTCAGCAAAAAACGGATCCACGGTGGATTCTGCGCAAACCGCGCTTGGTGATGTCAATATTCCCATGGCGGCAGCTGCCGAATTGCATGAACGCCACGTACACCTCGGGGTAGCGCCCGGAGCTGATAGTGCGATTGGAGAGCGCCAAAGTGCCTCCGCACCCGCGCAAACAGCGCCCGCTCCGCAGCCTGAACAGGCTCCTGCTCCGGCCCCCGCACCCGCGGAAGGCGGGCAGGCTCCCGAAGGTGGGCAGGCTCCGGCAGGGCAGTAACGGTACCATGGGTTCATGACCCTTTCTGCTTTCTGGAGGAACCAGGTGCGCCTGGGTGCCGCAGCCCTGGCCGGATACGCCGCCGCCCGCGCAGCCGAGAAGCTGCTCGCCCGGCGCACCGCACCCGCCTGGCAGCGCACTGCCAAGGATGGGCGCAGTGTCAGTTTGCGGGAAGGCCCGGTGGCGGTGGCGGGTGTCACCACGGGGTGCACGGTGGGCTCCCTGCTCTCCGGAGGCAGGTGTTCGGGCCATCCCGTGCTCGCGGCGCTTAGCGGCGGACTGGCCGGTTATATCGACGATTTCTACGAGGGCGCATTTTCGCGAACCTCCAAGGGGTTGCGCGGCCACCTCGGAGCACTGGCGCACGGCCACCTGACTTCCGGAGCTTTGAAAATAGTGATTATTGGGCTCGGCGCGGTCGCGGCAGCGGGTTTCCCGATCAGTGCTACCGGGTCTCGTTCCCGGCAGCTCGCCCTGCGCGCTGAACGCGCCGTGCTTATCGCTGCCACCGCAAATCTTATTAATCTCCTCGACCTCGCGCCGGGTCGCGCCTGGAAAGGTACCCTGATCGCGGCTGCTCCTTTTTCTCTTCTCAGTTACCCGCCATCCGGGCCTATTGCCGCCGCACTTGTCGGTACCGGCGTTGCCTGCCTGCCCGCGGATCTCGCGGGCACGGTCATGCTCGGAGATACCGGAGCAAATGCGGTGGGCGCGGCCCTGGGGTGGACGCTTGCCAGCCGCGGGCCTTGGGTGCGGCGCGGGGCGCTGGGCGTCGTCGTCGCCCTTAATATCGCGAGTGAAAAAATATCATTTTCGCGGGTCATCGCAACCCATCCGTGGTTGCGCGCCCTCGACCAGGCGGGCCGGGCATGAAAAAAGTTCTCGGAACGGCACTCGGAGCAGCCGGAACCATAGCGATTCTCACCCTGCTCTCGCGTGCCATGGGGTTTGTGCGCGCCTGGGTGCAAAACGGGGCGCTGGGGGATTCCCTCGCCGGGGAGGCTTATTCGACGGCGAATACCGTCCCCAATGTGCTTTTTGAAATCGCGGCCGGCGGGGCCTTGGCCGCCGCGGTCATTCCGCTGGTCTCCGGATTCCTGGCCAAGGCATTGGCCGCGGAGGTATCCCGCACCGCCTCGGCCTTGTTCACCTGGGTACTTGCCATCGGGATTCCGGTTGCCGGGCTCGTTACCCTGGGCGCCCGGCCCATTATGGACGTGCTCCTGGGGGAGGGATCGCCTGCCGCTAGCGTGGAGTTCGCTGCCACCCTGCTCCGGATTTTCGCCTGGCAAATCCCGCTCTATGGACTGTCGGTCGTGTGTACGGGACTTTTGCAGGCGCATAAAAAATTTGTGCTTCCGGCTCTTGCCCCGCTGCTCTCCTCCGTCACAGTTATTATTACCTTCCTTATTTTCACGCAGCTAGCCGCGGGCCAGCAGCACGATCCGGCGCGGATTTCGCGCACGGCTCTCTATGTGCTGGCCTGGGGGACCACGGCGGGGGTCGCGGTCTTTTCCCTTCCCCAGCTCATCCCGGTGCTCCGCCGCATCACCCTGCGGCCCACATTCCGTTTCCCGCCGGGGGTAGGGCGTCGGGCGCTCCGGTTAAGCGCGGCCGGGCTGGCTGGCCTGCTTGCTCAGCAAATTCAGATCATCGCGGTCATGCTTTTCGCCAATGCCCGCGGTGATGTGGGAACCTACCCGGTTTTCACTTTCGCGAACCAGCTCTATATGGTTCCTTATGCCGTGCTGGCTGTTCCGATCGCCACCGCGGTTTTCCCACGCCTCGCGGAAGCCGCCGCGATCCCCGGGCGCCCGGGCCTGGCTCGGATCACCGCCCGCTCCTCACGCCTTGTCTTCGATATCGGGCTGCTGTGCGTGGCACTGCTGGTGGCCGTTGCGGAGCCCGCCCAGGCACTCTTCGCGGTGGCGCGTCCGGTGGCTCATATGGATACCGCCATGCTGGCCATGGCGCCGGCTCTTCTCGGTTACGCCTTCATTTACCACGGGTCGCGGGTGCTCTACGCAGTGGAGGCGGCCCGCGCGGTCATTATTGTCAATTCTGCGGCGTGGCTGACGGTGGTTGTGGTTCTTATTGGGGCGGCGGGCTTGGGGGTGCGCGGACGCACCGAGGTCCTCATCAGCATCGGTGTGGCGATGTCCGTGGGAATGATCGTGGGCGGGGTTGGCCACATCTTCGCTATCCGGCGCGCGGTAGGCCCCGGGGCGCTGCGGGGCGTCGGATACTCCCTACGGATCGTACTGCCCGCCGCGATGGTAGCCGGCACGGTCGGATATGCCAGCGGGCGCGGAATACTACGCTGGTGGGGGGACGGTGCCCTTGGGGCGCTGGGGGCAACTGCCGGGGCGGGAGTGCTCACCCTCGCCATCGGGGGAGTGGCGCTCTACTTCGTTGACCGGCGGGCGCTCCGGTTGGCGCGCGACGCGGAGGCGCCGTCGACCCAAGAAATGCCCGCCATTGCCGTGGCTTTCGACGAGGCTAATGCATAAACGGGCCTGATGCTCGCACGCCTGCGCAGGGCGGGAAAGGAAATTTTATGTACCAGGATCTGCGTGACGAGTACTGTCCCGCGCATATGCGGCACGTGGGGCGGCGCAATGTGCTCACGTCCCCGTTCATTAACGTGTACGAGGACACGGTGGAACTGCCCAGCGTGGGGGCGCGGATGGATCGTTACTGGGTGGAGCACCGCGATGCGGTGGCGGTGCTCGCGGTACGGGGCAGCGGCGACGGCGCAGCTGAGGAAGTGCTGCTCATCCGCCAGTATCGGATTCCGGTTCGCTCGTTCCTGTGGGAAATTCCGGCTGGCATCCTCGATATCGAGGGTGAGTATCCGATGGATGCCGCGCGCCGGGAGCTGCGTGAAGAAACGGATTATACGGCCGGGGAACTGGAGTTTCTCACCCGTTTCTACACGTCGCCCGGTTTCACTAACGAGCAGCTCACGGTCTATCTCACTCGTAACCCCGCGCCAGTCGCGGCCGCTTTTGCTCGGGAAGATGAAGAGGCCGAAATTGAGGTGCGGTGGGTGCCGCTAGCCCTGGTGCGGGAGGCAATTATGACCGGGCGAGTTGCTAATCCGCAACTGGTGGCAGCGGTACTTGCTTACCTGGCGCGTAGCTCTTAACGACTAGGAGGGTCCGGGCCGATCGCTGTTGCGGTTCAACGCCTGTTTAACAGCGGTTCAACGGCGGTTCTGCACCGCTCTTAGCCACGAGCGTAACTCGTGTGGGCGTGTGGACCCGCGCCGGTAACAACGGTCTTTTTTCCGTCCGGTTAGGCTGTCCAAACTAGATTACGCAACGTTGGTGTTGTTTAATTGGGAGGCGAGGTCCTAGATATGGTCGACCACCGCGTGGTAAGTGGCGGTGCTCAATTCGAAAGAACCTGCGGTCGTGGTCCGGGCGCGCATACGTGCTTGGCGAGGATGTAGAACTGTAACGGGGGTGGTGTTCCAAGTGTCCGAAGATGAAGGCGCAAAGATCCGCCCCCGTGAAGAAACAACCCGCGAAGGTATTCTGCGTCTCATTATGGAACGCGGACCCATTAGCGCCACGGAACTTGCCCGCTTAGCTATCCTTACTCCAGCTGGGGTGCGGCGCCATCTTGTGGCGCTCGAAGATGCGGGTGCTATTACCGAATGTGAGAAACCCGGGCAGCGTGAGGCGCGGGCCGGGCGGCCAGCACGCTACTACGTGGCAACGGATGCCGGGCAGAATGCCGGAGCAACCTCTTATCACACCATGGCGAATGCAGCTCTTGATTTTCTGCGTGAAAATCTGGGGGAGGCCGGAGTGGCGGAATTTGCGCGCCGCCGCGAGCGTGCTTTGGTCGCTCGTTACCGCGATGTGCTTGGGGATACGGAAAATTCGGTGGAACGGTTGCGCCGTCTGGCGCGAGCCCTCACCCAAGATGGTTATGCCGCTTCGGTTCGCGATGTTCCGGGTACCCAGGATGGGCCGCGGCAGATGATCCAGTTGTGTCAGGGGCGCTGCCCCCTGCGCGACGTCGCCACACAGAATAACTTTTTATGCGCGGCGGAAACCCGCGCTTTTCACGAACTACTCGGGGTTCCCGTGCAGCGGTTGGCAACCATTGCATCGGGGAGTCACGTGTGCACGGTGACGCTGCACGCTAACAGCGTTTAAATCGGGAGGAAACACATGGCACAAACACGGCACGAGGCAGCAATTGCGGAGGCCGTGGCGCAGCAGGAACACGTTATTGCGAACCTGTCTGGCGCCTATGAATTTGGGTGGCACGATACCGATACCGCCGGGGCTCACGCGCGCCGCGGTCTAGATGAAGGTGTCGTGCGCGCGATTAGCGCGGCGAAGGAAGAACCGGAATGGATGCTCAAACGGCGCCTGCGCGCTTTGCGCCTTTTTGAGAAACGCCCCATGCCCACGTGGGGAGCTGATCTTTCCGGTATCAACTTTGATGACTTCAAATACTTCGTGCGTGCCACCGACCGCCAGGTGACCGATTGGAACGATCTTCCCCCGGAGATCAAAAACACCTATGACCGGCTCGGCATCCCGGAAGCTGAAAAAGAACGCCTGGTGGCCGGGGTGGCTGCCCAGTACGAATCCGAGGTGGTCTACAACTCGATTCGCGCGGATTTGGAAGAACAGGGCGTTATTTTCGTGGATACCGATACCGCACTGCGTGAGCACGAGGACCTGGTGCGGGAATACTTCGGTACCGTTATTCCGGCCGGCGATAATAAATTCGCATCCCTCAATACCGCGGTATGGTCGGGTGGCTCTTTCATTTATGTCCCGAAGAATGTCCACGTGGATATTCCCTTGCAGGCGTACTTCCGTATCAACACCCAGGCAATGGGGCAGTTTGAACGTACGCTCATTATTTGTGATGAAGGCTCCTACGTGCACTACGTGGAAGGCTGTACCGCCCCGATCTACTCTGAGGACTCCCTCCACGCCGCCATCGTAGAAATCATTGTGAAAAAGAACGCCCACTGCCGTTACACCACGATCCAGAATTGGTCGAATAACGTGCTCAACCTCGTCACCCAGCGTGCGACCGTAGCAGAGGGGGCCACGATGGAATGGGTGGACGGTAATATCGGTTCACGTCTCAATATGAAATACCCGGCTTGTGTGCTCCTGGGTGAACACGCGCACGGGGAAGCGCTTTCCGCGGCTTTCTCCGGCCCCGGCCAGCATCAGGATACCGGCGCGAAAATGCAGCACCTGGCGCCGAATACCACCTCCTCGATTGTCTCGAAGTCGATTTCGCGCGGGGGCGGGCGCTCCTCCTATCGCGGTCTCGTGCAGGTTTCGGAAGATGCTCGTGGCTCGAAATCTAATGTGGTCTGCGATGCGCTGCTCGTAGACGATATTTCCCGCACGGATACCTACCCGTACGTGGACGTACGCACGGACGACGTCGAGATGGGGCACGAAGCCACCGTGACGAAGGTGAGCGAGGAACAGCTCTTCTATCTCATGCAACGTGGCCTATCCGAGCAGGAAGCCATGGGTATGATCGTGCGCGGTTTCGTAGAGCCCATCGCTCGGGAACTGCCTATGGAATACGCACTCGAACTCAATCGTCTTATTGATCTGCAAATGGAAGGGAGTGTGGGCTAATGGTCAGTACTGATCATTCCCAGGCGGTGCTGGCAGATGAAGGATTCCATACCGCGCACGCCGACCGCTCGGATCGCTTCGCCTCCTTTAATCCGGAGGAGTTCCCGATTCCGCGCGGAACCGGAGAGGAAGAAGATTGGCGTTTTACGCCGATGGATCGGGTAGCCCCGTTCATTAAGGACGTGGAGGGGGTGCGAGATGCCACCGTCACCGCCACCGTCGTGGGCGGTGCCTGTGTGGAAGAAGTGGACCGCAGCGATCCGCGCTTAGGTACAGTCGGGAAACCCGACGACCGCGCGGCGGCCCTCGCCTGGTCCGCTTTTCAGCGTGCGCATATCGTCACCCTCGATGGAAGCGAGCACGCGGACGTCGTCGCCATTATCAACGGGGAAGGAAAGCTGAGCGTTGCCCACACCCTTATTACCGCGGCCCCGGAGGCTAGCGGCACCGTAGTGCTCGAGCACACCGGTAGCGGCAACCTCACCGAAACCGTGGAAATTGAGGTGGGGGCGCATGCGGATCTCACCGTTGTTTCCGTGCAGGAACAGGAACGCTGTGCTTCCCAACATTCCGCCCAGCGGATCCGAGTGGGAGAAGGCGCAAAATTCCGGCATATCGTGGTGACCATCGGCGGGGATCTCATCCGCATGACCACCGCGTGCGAATTGGAAGGAGAGCGTTCCGATAGCGAGCTGCTGGGTGCCTATATCACCGAAAGCCACCAGCATCACGAGCACCGCATTTTCGTGGATCACGTGGCCCCGCACTGCAAATCTCGCGCTACCTACAAGGGTGCGCTCCAGGGCGATGAGGCGCATTCGGTGTGGATCGGGGATGTGCTCATCCGGGCTCAGGCCGCCCAGACGGATACCTACGAACTCAACCGCAACCTGGTACTCACCGAGGGAGCCAAGGCCGATTCGGTGCCTAACCTGGAGATTCTCACCGGAGATATCGCTGGGGCTGGGCATGCCTCAGCAACGGGCCGTTTTGATGATGAACAACTCTTCTACCTCATGGCACGGGGAATTCCCGCCGATGTGGCGCGCCGCCTGGTAGTGCGCGGTTTCTTCGCCGAATTGGTGGAGCAGATCGAAGTGGATTCGGTGCGCACCAAGCTCATGGATGCCATCGAACGGGAACTCGATTTAGCCGATGCCGGAAACGGGGAGGATGCATGAGCTGGCAGCAGGTGTGTACCACCGCGGATCTCGAGCCGGAAAGCGCCCTGAGCGTGGAAGTCCGCGCTGCTAACGGCGCCGTCGTACCGGTATGCATCGCACGCGACTGCCACGGCACCTGGCATGCCGTGGGCGATATCTGCACTCACGAAGACGTCAATCTCAGCGACGGCGAAGTTTTTGATACCACAATTGAATGTCCCAAACACGGGGCGGAATTCGACCTGTGTTCCGGGCGTGCGCTCACGCTCCCGGCGGTCACACCCGTGCCCGTCTACCCCTTGACCTGCGATAATGACGGCCGCGTTTTTATTGACGTGGACACAAGACCTGAGGAGAAGTAATGGCTACTCTCGATATTATTGATCTGCACGCCTCGGTGATCACTCCCGAAGGCCCCAAACCGATTCTGCACGGTGTCAACTTGCATATCGGTGATAATGAGATCCACGCGATTATGGGCCCGAACGGTTCGGGTAAATCGACCACGGCGTACGCGCTGGCCGGGCATCCTTCCTATGAGATCACCTCCGGTCAGGTGCTGCTCGACGGCGTGGATATTACGGATATGACCGCTGATGAACGCGCCCGCGAGGGACTTTTCCTCGCCATGCAGTACCCGGTTGAAGTACCGGGGGTATCTGTCTCGAATTTCCTGCGCACCGCGAAAACCGCGATTGACGGAGAAGCTCCGAAACTGCGTGAATGGTCCCAGGCATTGCGCAAGGTCACGGAGAAATTGCGCGTGGATGCCGATTTCATCAAGCGTGATCTCAATGTGGGCTTCTCCGGTGGGGAGAAGAAACGCACCGAAGTGCTCCAGATGGAATTACTGGAACCGAAGATCGCCGTTTTGGACGAAACGGATTCCGGCCTAGACGTAGATGCGCTGCGCGTGGTTTCTGAAGGGATCGTCGATGTGCATGAACGCACCGGTAATTCGCTGTTGCTCATCACCCACTACAACCGAATTTTGCAGTACGTCAAACCCGATTACGTCCACGTTTTCGCCGGCGGCAAGATTGTGCGCACCGGCGGACCTGATCTGGCAAGCGAACTGGAAGCTTCCGGTTACGACAGCTACATCGAAGCGGAGGCGAAGTAGGTGAGCGCCGTGCGCCCGCTGGTGGCGCGGGAAGATTTCCCGATCCTCGCCCGCCCGATGCGCGCCGGCCAGACCCTCGTGTACTTAGATTCCGGGGCGACGGCGCAGCGTCCGCGCGCCGTTCTGGACGCGATGGTGGATTTCGATACGCGCTCCAACGGAGCGGTCAAACGCGGCAGCCACCTTCTCGCGGAGGAATCTACCGTGGCTTACGAAGAAGCCCGCGCGAAAGTGGCGGTCTTCATCGGGGCGGCGCCCCAGGAAATAGTGTGGACCAGCGGGAGCACCCAGTCCCTCAATCTCCTCGCCTACGCGATCTCCAATGCCACGGCGGGACGCGGATGGGGTAATGCGGATCGTTTTCTGCTGCGTGCCGGTGACGACATTGTGGTCACCCGGGCCGAACACCACGCGAATCTGCTGCCTTGGCAAGAGCTGTGTGAACGTACCGGCGCCCGACTCACGTGGCTTGAGCTGGATAGCGAAGGACGAATTGACCCGGCTAGTCTCGGGGTTATCGGGCGGCGCACTCGTATCGTTGCTTTCACCCACGTTTCGAATGTGACCGGGGCGGTATCTCCGGTAGCGCAGATCGTGGAAGCTGCCCGCGCGGTGGGTGCTTTTACAGTTCTGGATGCCTGTCAATCGGTGCCGCACCTGCCCGTGAATGTCCGGGAGCTGGACGTGGATTTCGCTGCTTTTTCAGGACATAAAATGTACGGGCCCACCGGTGTGGGTGTGCTGTACGGGCGTGAAGAACTCCTCGCGGATCTGCCGCCTTACCAATTCGGTGGCTCGATGATCGAACGGGTGACGATGGAAAAAACGCGCTATGCGCGTCCGCCGGCGCGTTTTGAGGCGGGAAGTCAGCCGGTCACCCAGATTGTGGGCCTTGCGCGTGCGGTTGATTACCTCAGCGCTATCGGCATGGAGAAGGTGGCACGCTATGAAGATGCGCTGACGGTCCAGCTCCTCGAAGGCCTCGGGCAAATCCCGGGGATTCGGGTGCTCGGACCGCGCGGGGGAGTTGGTCGTACCGGGATCGCGGCTTTTACCGTTGACGGTGTGCACCCGCATGACGTGGGGCAATTCTTGGATGCGCGCGGTATTGCCGTGCGGGTGGGGCACCATTGTGCCCAGCCCATCCACGATTTCTTCGGGGTGCCTGCCTCGGTGCGTGCCTCCGTGGGGATATATACAACAAGCTCGGATATCGACGTGTTTCTGGAGGCGTTGAGCCAGGTCCGCGGCTATTTCCGGGCGGAAGGATAGGTACGTGAGCGAACTCGATGAGCTCTACCAGCAGATTATTCTTGACGCGGCGCGTGAACGTCACGGGGAAGGCGAGCTGGCGCCGGTGGGAGCCGGCGCGGGTGCGGCTACCGGGGGCAACGCGGCTGATGCGGCCCTGCAGGCCGGGCCGCATGGGGAGTCCACCCAGGTCAATCCCATGTGCGGGGATGAAGTGACCCTTGAGGTGCGCCTGTCCCCGGATGGGGAGAAGATCGCCGAGCTTGCTTGGCGAGGGCAGGGGTGTTCTATTTCCCAGGCCTCGATTTCCATTATGAATGACCTGGTCGCCGGGCAGTCTATCGAGCATCTCGCCGCGCTCTACACTTATTTCCGCGAGATGATGGATAGCCGCGGGGCGGAGCTGTCGGAGGCAGCCGCGGATGCGCTGGAAGATGCCGCCGCTTTTCACGGTGTCGCGCGGTTCCCCATGCGTATCAAATGCGCGCTGCTTGGCTGGATGGCGGTCCGCGAAGCAACTGACGAAGCTCTTCAGCATCTCGGCAATTCCAACGGGCAGGAGAGCATCTCCGCGACGAAGGACGTCGCGGGACATGTGTCGCAGAACACGAAGGAGACCCCGGAACAATGACGGAGAAGGACACAACCTCGCCGGTACCCGAGGCCACAGTGCCCGTAGCGGAAACCTTGAGCGCGACGAGCATTCCTCAAGCGACTCCGACGGCGGCCGAGGAACATATTGGTGAAGTTATTTACACGGATGGCGATAGCCCGGTGGATGACGTCGACCCTTACCTCGTCCTCGAGGCGATGAAAGAGGTTATCGATCCGGAGCTGGGCGTCAATATCGTCGACCTCGGCCTGGTCTACGGCGTGACCACGAACGGCCGCCACCTCCACCTCGATATGACTCTCACTTCGCCGGCCTGCCCGCTTACAGATGCCATTACTGACGGCATCATTATCGCCACGGAGGATCTTGTTGACGACGTGGATATTAACTGGGTGTGGCTACCGCCGTGGGGCCCCGAACGCATTACCGAAGACGGCCGCGATGACCTGCGCGCCCTCGGTTTCAATATTTAGTACGACGACGCCCGTGCGCCCAGAAAACTCTGGGCGCACGCCGCTTCCGCCAGCGCCCCTTTAGCGCCAGGTATTGCAGGCATGGAAATCGCCTGTTTCATAGCCGGTTGTCAGTGCATCCATCCGCTGGGCAGATGACCCATGGGAGAATTTTTCCGGGTTGACAGCCATCCCGGCGCTTTCTTGGATATGGTCATCGCCGATCGCTGCCGCGGCATCAATCGCGCTGGCGAGCTGCTCACGGGTGGGGGCTTGCAGAATCGGTATCCCGCTGGCCGGATCCACCGTGCTTGCAGCGTGATGCAGCCAGAGGCCAGCGAAGCAATCAGCTTGCAACTCCGAGCGTACCTGCGAAGAACCGGGGCCGGTATCACGCGGATTAATACGCTCGAATACCCCGGTGAGATTTTGGATATGATGCCCGAATTCGTGGGCCACCACATAGGCCTGTACCAGGGTGGTGTTCTCTGCCCCAAAATTAGCTTCTAGCTCGTCAAAAAAGGTGGTGTCGAGGTAGACGGTTCTATCGGCGGGGCAGTAGAAGGGACCCACCTGACTGGAGGCATTCCCGCACCCGGTGCTTACTCCCTCGGAAAAGAGTGCGAATCCGGGAAGCTCATAGGGGGTGCGAGCCGAGCGGGGAAGTTCACCTTCCCAAAAAGTGTCGAGGGATTGAGCTATCGCCACCATAAAACACTCGGTGGAGGCATTGGCATCCGCCCCGGTACGGCACTTGTCCGCAAAATCGGACGTGGTGGATTGCTGGGCGGAGTTTTCCTGAGGTGACCCGCCGGGGGAGAGGGCCGCCGGCGGGGGAGTGCCGGTTACTATGTACCACACCAGGGCAATAATGATGCCGGTCACGCCCATGCCACCGCCGATGAAGGCACCGCGTCCGCGGCCGCGATTTTGTACTCTCGCCCCGTCGAGGCGCACGCCGTCGTTAACACTCATGACGTCGAGCCTACCCTTCTGCTCCGCACCCCGTACCCGTTTCCGCAACCGCGGGTCAGTATTGCGCGATGGCGTACCCGAGGGGGAGCGCGGCTACGATCACACAAAGGACACAGGCGAGGAAACTCCATCCGGCTGCCCTGCGGAACCGTAGTTGTCCGGGAGTAGCGCGCTGTTCGCGCGAGAGGGTGACGGCGGTGAGTACTAGGCCTGCCACGGTGCCGAGCCAGGCGAGGAGTTGGACGAGCAGGCGACCGTGTCCGAGAAATACGCAGGCGGCAGCGCAGACGGATATCATCACGGGTAGCACATAGGCGGTGTGGTTCTCCGGATGTTCGCCGGGATTCGGATCGGGTGCGGAAGATGCTGTCGTCACCTCTCCATTGTCTCGCGCGCGGGCTACGTGCACCAGTGGTGCCTGACCGTGACAGCATATGCAGGCCGGGTTCACCGGTGGCGCGCTGACGTGATGAGCAATGCGGCTCGGAGATGGTTTTCTCGGTAAAGTAGGCCCTTGTGATTACGGCTTCTGATCTCACGATCCGCATCGGCACGCGTGAACTTGTCCAGCACGCCAGTTTTCAGGTCCACAAGGGTATGCGCGTGGGCCTCGTGGGGCGCAATGGCGCCGGCAAAACCACGATGACTCGCCTGCTGGCGGGTGAGGGCACCACGTCGGATGCCGTTGACTACGAAGGAACCCTGCACCGCAGCGGTACCATCGCCTACCTCCCGCAAGATACCCATGATGGGGACCCGAATCAGATAGCTCGGGATCGTATCCTGGAAGCCCGCGGAATTGACGCCACGATTCGCCGGATTCGCAAAGCGGAAAAGGATATGGCGGAATGTACCGGAACGCGCCAGCAAAAAGCCATGGAACGCTACGTGCGTCTCGATCAGGAGTTCACCGCGGCTGGGGGCTGGGCTGCGAATGCGCAGGCCTCCCAGATGGCTGCCGCGCTGGGCTTGGATGAGCGGATTCTCAACCAACCGCTGGGGACACTTTCAGGTGGGCAGCGCCGGCGCGTTGATTTGGCACGGGTGCTCTTTTCCCAGGCAGATACGCTGCTTTTAGACGAACCGACCAATCACCTCGACCATGATTCTCTGCTGTGGCTGCGCGATTACCTCTCCACATATTCGGGTGGTTTCGTGGTGATTTCCCACTCGGTGGATTTGCTAGAAGAAACGGTCACGGCGGTGTGGCATTTGGATGCCAACCGTGCGGTTCTTGACCAGTACGCGATGGGTTGGTCGGCCTATCTTAAACAGCGCGAAACCGATGAACGCCGACGCCGGCAGATGCGTGCCAATGCCGAAAAGAAAGCGGATCAGCTACTGGCGCAGGCTAATAAGATGCGCGCGAAGGCCACGAAGGCGGTGGCCGCCCAAAATATGGCGAAACGCGCGGAGAAGCTGCTTGAGGGGCTGGAAGAAGAACGCGCGGATGATAAGGTCGCAGCGTTACGCTTCCCCGAGCCGTCCCCGTGCGGAAAAACACCGTTGCGGGCCCGCGGCCTGTCGAAATCCTACGGTTCGCTGGAGGTTTTCACCGGTGTTGATCTGGCAATTGATCGCGGTTCGCGCGTCGTCGTTCTGGGCCTCAACGGCGCGGGTAAAACTACACTTTTGCGTTTACTGTACGGAACGGAAACCCCGGATACCGGCGAAATAATCCCGGGGCACGGTCTCAAGCTGGGCTATTACGCACAGGAACACGATTTCATCGATACGGATAAAACTGTGGTGGATAATTTGCGCTATGTCGCCCCCGAGTTCGATGAAACAGGCTTACGTACCGTGCTCGGTTCGTTTTTGTTTTCGGGCGACGACGCCGATAAGCCCGCACGTGTCCTTTCCGGCGGTGAAAAGACCCGTTTAGCGCTGGCCATGCTGGTAGTCTCGCGCGCCAACGTGCTGTTGCTGGACGAACCGACGAATAATCTTGACCCGGCATCTCGAGAAAAAATCCTGGGTGCCCTGGGTAAATATGAGGGAGCCGTCGTGCTCGTCACGCACGACGAAGGTGCCGTGACCGCACTTGATCCCGAGCGGGTGCTTCTCCTCCCGGACGGCGATGAAGACTTGTGGAGCGACGACTATTTGGAGTTGGTCTCCCTCGCCTAGGTGCCGGTGAGCATTCGCGGAGCTGTCACGCGGGCAAATCTGGCTGCGGGTACGCCTGTGCCCGGTATCGGAAACCGATACCGGGCACAGATACTGGTTTGCGGCTAGCCGCCCAGGGTGCGTGCCGAGCAATTCACGTGCTTAGCGGCGCACCACCGCATTCTTGGGAACAACAACCACGCCGCCTTCGGAAACATAGAAACCGCGTTCGCGATCATAATCGTGATTGACACCCAGCTGCGCGCCTTCTTCGATCTGGACGTTCTTATCCACGATGGCGCGGATAACGGTGGCATTGCGGCCAACGTTCACCCCGTCCAGCAGCACCGATTCGCGCACCGAGGACCAGGAATTCACCCGCACCCCGGGGGAGAGTACCGATCCGATCACTTCGCCACCGGAGACGATCACCCCGGGGGAAACGATGGAATCCAGGGCGTGTCCGAGGCGTTCGTGATGCCCGTACACGAATTTTGCGGGCGGTAACCCGGTGTAGCCGGTCAGGATGGGCCAGCGCTCGTTGTACAGGTTGAAATCCGGGGTAACGGAAATAAGATCCATATTCGCCGCGTAGTAGGCATCAATGGTACCCACATCACGCCAGTAGTCCTTATCGCGCTCACCTTCACCGGGGATGCGGTTGTAGGTGAAATCGTAGACACCGCAATTACCGGCTTCCACGAACCTCGGAACAATGCTCCCGCCCATATCATGCGCAGAGCTGGGATCGGCGGCATCATTCTGGAGAGCTTCGACCAGTGCATCGGTGTTGAAAATGTAGTTCCCCATGGATGCCAGGAACTGGTCCGGAGCTTCTTCCAGACCCAGGCCGGTAGTATCCTGCGGTTTTTCTAGGAACCGGGAAACCTTCTGGTGGTTTTCCTCATCCACATCGATAACACCGAAGGACGGTGCCAGTTCCAGCGGCTGGCGGATACCGGCGATGGTCAGGTCAAAACCGGATTCCACGTGCTGGTCCATCATCTGGGAAAAGTCCATGCGGTAGATATTGTCGGCACCGGTCACGAGCACAACATCGGGCCGTTCATCATCAATAACGTTCATGGACTGATAGATGGCATCCGCACTTCCGGAGAACCAACCCTTACCGCGCCGCTGCTGGGCGGGAACCGGGGCTACATAATTGCCCAAGAGGTTGGACATACGCCAGGTTCTCGTAATATGGCGGTCCAGCGAATGCGACTTGTACTGGGTAAGCACGATGATCTGGAGGTATCCAGAATTCACGATGTTACTCAACGCGAAGTCGATCAACCGGTAAATGCCCCCGAAAGGAACCGCGGGTTTCGCTCGATCTTCAGTGAGCGGCATTAGACGCTTGCCTTCGCCTCCCGCAAGGACGATGGCCAGAACGCGTAAATCTCTCCTCATGCCTACAGCGTACCGTAAAACGTGAAGTTGAACACCCGCCTCTCGAGGTGCGTGTGGACAAGCTGAGCGTAGGTCCACGCTGTGGATAGATGAGCGCTACGGCTGTGTTTCCCCGTGCGGTGGGATACCCTTGAGATAGTACGCACGCATGATTCGCTTCGTGGGGAAGCGGACGGCGGCGAAGAAGCCGGAGGCAGCCATGCGCATTGATTTACTGACTCGCGAATACCCCCCGCACGTGTACGGAGGCGCGGGAGTTCACGTTACGGAGCTTTCCCGTGTTCTCGCCCAGCACGCTGATATTCACGTGCGTGCTTTTGACGGTCCGCGTGCCCCCGCGGAGAACAACGATGTTCCCGCGGGTGTGGCGCTGCAAGGCTATAACTACCTCACCGAACTCGAGGGGGCTAACGCGGCTGTGCGCACCATGGGCGTTGATCTCGCTATGGTCACGGATGTTGAGGGAGCGGATCTGGTGCACTCCCATACCTGGTACGCGAATTTCGCCGGGCATATTGCCTCGATTCTTTACGGAATTCCGCACGTGATTTCGGCTCACTCCCTCGAACCGCTGCGCCCGTGGAAGCGCGAACAGCTCGGGGGTGGCTACCACTTGAGCTCCTGGCTGGAAAAGACTGCGTACGAATCCGCGGCCGGGATCGTTGCGGTATCTCACGCGATGCGCTCTGATATTTTGCGTTGCTACCCGAATATTGCCCCCGAACGGGTGCGGGTGATCCACAACGGTATTGATTTGAACGCGTGGAAAGCTCCGCAAACCAGCGCGGATAGGGAAGAAGCCCGCCGGTATTTCGCCAGCTACGGTCTGGATCCGGACCGGCCTACCATTATGTTCGTCGGGCGTATCACCCGTCAGAAGGGGGTGCCGGGCCTGCTGCGTGCCCTCCGCCAGGTAGATAAGGGGATCCAGGTGGTACTGTGTGCCGGGGCTCCCGATACTCCTGAAATTCTGGAGGAAACAAAGGAACTCGTGGCCGAGCTGCAGGCCGAACGCGAGGGCGTGGTGTGGATTGACGATATGCTCAGTCAGGATCGTATTGTTGCCCTGGAATCATGCTGCACCACTTTCGTTACCCCCTCCATTTATGAGCCCCTCGGCATTGTCAATCTCGAGGCTATGGCGGTGGGGTTACCGGTGGTTGGCACCGAAACCGGGGGGATTCCCGATTGCATTGTCCACGGGGCTACCGGGCTCTTCGTTCCCATCGAACAAGCCCAGGACGGTACGGGTACTCCGCTCAACCCCGAGCAATTCGAGGCAGATCTGGCTGCGGCTCTCAACGAGGTGTGCTCCGATCCGGAACGGGCCGCGCAGATGGGAGCTGCGGGCAGGCGCCGGGTGGAAGATCATTTCTCCTGGGAAGCTATTGGCGAAAAAACTATGGAGTTCTACCGTGAACTCGTGGATAACTATCCGCGGCGCTAACTCGACCTGTCGTAGCAGCACGCTATTCTAGAACCATGGGTGACGTGCTGTCGTTGAAAGATGTAACGATACGCCGCGGGGCCACGGAAATTCTCCGCTCGGTATCCTGGGATGTTAATTCCGGGGAACGCTGGGTGATTTTCGGGCCGAACGGCGCCGGGAAAACCACGCTTATACAGGTGGCTGCCGCGCGACTCTTCCCCAGTTCGGGAAGCGTAGAGCTCATGGGCGAACGCCTCGGCACGGTGGACGTGCGGGAACTGCGCAGCGCCGTGGGCGTGACCTCGGCCGGGATTGATGCTCGTATTCCCGGTGGTGAAACGGTTTTCCAGGCGGTGCGCAGCGCCGCGTATGGGCACCTAGCCGCGTGGAATGAAGAGTACGACGCCGCAGATGACGCCCGCGCCCGTGCCATGTTGCGCCGGCTCGGTTTGCGTGACCTTGAGGAACGCAAGGTCACGCACCTATCCTCCGGGGAACGTAAACGCTTAGGGATTGCGCGGGCCCTCATGCCCAATCCGGAAGTCCTCATTTTGGATGAACCAACCTCGGGCCTGGATCTGGGCGGGCGCGAACGCCTGCTGGCTACCCTTTCGCGGCTGGCCGGGGAAGTATACGCCCCGGCCATGCTTCTGGTCACCCACCACGTGGAGGAAATCCCGGTTGGATTTACCCATATGCTGCTTCTTAAAGCGGGTAATGTTGTGGCGGCCGGGCCGCTAGCGGAGGTTTTAACCTCCGCGCGCCTCTCGGATACTTTTGATTACCCGTTGCAGGTGGAGGAAAACGCGGGTCGGTATACCGCGCGCGCTGCCCGCTAAGGGATCTGGCGCTCGGTATATCCGAGGCACAGTGCGTCCGGTAGCATGGCACCAGAGGACGAAGAGGCCCGGAGTCGGAGAACCGGCGGTACGGAACTCTCAGGAAAGGGAGAACAATGACGTGGCAAATTTGGGTCATCGCCGGGTTGGCACTCGCAATTGTTGAGATGTTTACCCTCGATTTCACTTTCCTTATGCTGGGACTATCTGCCCTGGCTACCGCGGGTGTGGCCCTGGGAACAGAGATTCTGTGGATTCAGATTGTGGCCTACGGGGTTTTCGCTCTTATTCTCTTGCTTTTCGCGCGCCCCTGGGCGCGCCGCCACGTCAATCCGCGCGGAGCTGCCGTCGGCAATGTGGAAGCGCAGGTGGGTCGGCGGGCATACGCGCTCACGGAAATTAACGAGCGCAGCGGGCGCGTGAAAATTGGTGGAGATGAATGGAGTGCGCGTACCGCTGCGGGGCGCATCCCGGAGGGCGGCGTCGTACTTGTACAAGCAATTGACGGTGCTACCGCAATCGTGACACCAGAATCGTAAATTGTATCTACTCAGGTATCACCGAAAAGTCACCGAGGCCGCCTAGCGGCACAAAGGAACAATCATGGATGTTGATCTCAACGCGAGCACGATTATTGGCGTGCTCCTGCTCTTACTCCTTCTCCTTGTGGTGGTGGCGGTGTTCCGTTCCGTCATCAAGGTGCAGCAAGGCTACCAGGTAGTTGTGGAACGCCTGGGACGCTACCACTCCGTGCTGCAACCGGGGCTGCACTTCTTGGTGCCGTTCTTCGACGCGGTACGCCAGCGCATCGATATGCGTGAGCAGGTGGTGCCCTTCCCACCTCAGCCGGTTATTACCTCCGATAACATCAACGTCTCCATTGATACGGTTATTTACTATCAGGTGACGAACGCGTATTCCGCAACTTACGAAATTGCCGACCCGATGACGGGTATTGAGCAGCTGGCCGTAACCACCTTGCGTAATATTATCGGCACGATGGATATGGAACAGGCCCTCACCGGCCGTGACCGTATTAATGATCAGCTCCGCAGCGTGCTGGACGATGCTACCGGGCGCTGGGGCATTCGCGTCTCGCGCGTGGAGTTGAAGGCGATTGATCCGCCGGCCACGGTCCAGGGTGCGATGGAGCAGCAGATGAAGGCGGAACGTGACCGCCGTGCCGCGATTCTCACCGCGGAAGGTATTAAGCAATCCCAGATTCTGACCGCTGAAGGTGAAAAACAATCCGCTATTCTCAAGGCCGAAGGTCAAGCTCAGGCCACTGTTCTCAAGGCTCAGGGTGAGTCCCGCGCTATCCTCCAAGTCTTCGACGCTATCCACAAGGGCAATGCTGATCCGAAGCTGCTCTCCTACGAATACATCAAGACGCTGCCGCAGATCGCTAATTCGCAGTCTTCGAAGCTGTGGATTGTTCCTACCGAGCTCACCGCCGCGCTCGATGCGGTGCAGAAGGGTTTCGGCGGCGGCCGTAGCGGCGGGGGAGACGAACCCGGCCCGACAGGGCCCACCGGGGTCGATTTTGAGAACGCGGCCGATGTAGCGGATGTTCTCAAGGAAACAACCCTCCCCGATATTGATTCGGCGCTGGCAGATGCGCGCGGAGAAGCCAATCGAGCTGTTGACGATGCGCGCGGTTCCGTTTCCGATCCCACCCAGATCCCGAAGAACTAGGCACATAAGGAGAGCTCATCCGCGGCGTAAAGTTGCGGAGCCTGCGCAGGATTACTGACCGGGGCCGCCCAGCGTGCGAAACGCGCGGGGCGGCCCCGGTGATTTGTATCCGGTACCGACGCGGTGGCACGCTTGCTATGTGTTGATTTACCTCGATAACGTTGCCGCTCCCGAACTCGATGATTATTTCCGGCTCACCGATGTGCACCTGCGCCGCTTACTCGAACCCGAGCGGGGAGTGTATATGGCCGAATCAACGAAAGTTATTGAGCGGGCTTTACAGGCCGGCCACCAGCCGCGCTCCTTTCTCACCTCCCCCCGCTGGCTCCCGGATTTGCAATCCTGCTTGGAACGCTGCGGTTGGGAGGCAGACGGAGCGGCGGCGCCCATCTACGTGGGTACCGATGAGATGCTCCAGGCAGTAACCGGCTTCAAAGTTCATCGGGGTGCCCTGGCCGCGATGCACCGCCCGGAATTGGCCGATGTGGCAACGCTGTTATCGCAGGCACGCGAGGGGCGCGGGGCACGGCGCGTCGTCGTTCTAGAAGGCCTGGTGGACCACACAAATGTGGGCGCTATTTTTCGTTCCTGCGCCGGACTCGGGGTCGATGCGGTGCTGGTGACCGATACCTGTGCCGATCCGCTGTATCGTCGCTCGGTCCGAGTATCCATGGGGACCGTGTTCCAGGTGCCGTGGACGCGGATCCACGAATGGCCGCGCAGTATCGAAAAATTGCACGGTCTCGGTTTCCTCACGGCCGCCCTAGCTTTGGAGGACGACGCCGAAACTCTGGACGATTTTGCGAACCGAGCTGATGTGTTGGCCCCGGATTCGCGGGTCGCGCTTATTCTCGGAACGGAAGGGGACGGCCTGAGCGCACGCACCGTCGCGAGCGCGGATGCCCGGGTCATTATTCCCATGGCCGGGCACGTGGACTCCCTCAATGTGGCTGCTGCGAGCGCGGTGGCCTGCTGGGCGCTGCGCACCCGCAACTGAGGCAGAAGCAAGCGGGCCCGTGCTGATACTGCCCCGGGGCGGAAGAGTCACTGAGAGAAGCGGAGCGTAACGAAGCGGCACGTAGAGCGGCTAATTGAGAAAATAATTACTGTTAATGCCGGGTATACCCGGTGGAAAGAAGGTGCTACGCACGACGAAAGTGGAAGGGTGCAGGACAGTTCCCGAATTGATTCGCTCGTCGCGTGGCGCTTGGCGAAAACAGTACGTGACCGGCGTGAAAGCCTGGGAATGTCGCAAGAAGATCTCGCTTTGCGCGCCAATCTCAACCGCACCACGTTGCAATCGCTAGAAAGTGGGCGCTCCGATCATAAAACCGGAAAGCCATCTAATCCGCAGCTGCGCACACTGCTCCAATTGGCCCGAGCGCTCGAAATGTCCGCCGGGGAACTCCTCGGTGAAGCCGAGCGCCTCTACGATCAGGCGCTTCGCGAGGAGGGCTTGTAGCCTGAGTCCCGGCCAGCGTTGGTGTGAGGTAGTTTGATATACCGGACATAAGGCGCGGGCCGTTACGCTGGGATGCGTCAGTGAAATACCTTAGGAAAATTGGGCGGCGCCGGGGTATCCGAGCTGACGCCAGGCTTCGTAAACGGCGATGGATGCCGCATTAGCAAGATTAAGAGATCGTAGGTGGGGGAGCATTGGTATGCGCACCGCCGCGGTGATACGTTCGTGGGCGACGACGCGCGCGGGCAAGCCGGTTGGTTCCGGCCCGAAAAGGAGATAGTCGTTGGGCTGGTAGGAGACTTCGGCGAAGTTATTTTGGGTGTGTCCGGTAAAAGCAAAGATGCGAGCATCGGGTGCGCTGGTGAGAAACTCCTCAAAATTCGGGTGAATAACGAGGTTGGCGAGGTCGTGGTAGTCCAAGCCGGCGCGTTTGAGATGCGCGTCAGAGAAATCGAAACCGAGGGGCTCAATCAGGTGCAAGGTGGCGCCGGTGCACGCCGCTAGGCGAATGGCCGCGCCGGTATTACCAGGAATGCGCGGCTCGAAGAAAACAATATGAAGCACCCATCTAGGGTACTAGCCTGAGAATTTCGCGCGCGATTTTTGTGTCGTATCCCTTCGGTAGAGTAAAGCCGTACCGTAAAATCGAACACGTGTTCTAGTATGTTGTGGGGGTGCTATGAGGGCGCAGAAATTAGCGGCCGCGCGGGCCGCGCTTGCCCGGGCGGAATCCGCGGTGGGATTAGCCGGCTCGCAACCGCAAGTACAACCGCAGTCGGGCGGGAAAGGCTGGGATCTTCCCCCGGAACTTTCTCCGCTTTTTCCGCGGGGCCTCGCCCCGGGAATGACGCTCGGAGTCAGCGGTTCGCGTATTGCACTGGCCTTGGTAGCCTCCCTGGTGAGCGCACAAGGCGCGTGGTGCATCTACTTGGGTATGCCTGATATGGGCTGGGAGGCCTGCGTCGGGTTAGGCAGTGATCTCAATCGGATTGTTACTATTCCCTACCTCCCGCCGGCGCGGAGCGGGGCAGTCCTTTCAGCCGCTATTGATCTTTTTGACGTGGTGATTGTGGGGAGTGCGCTGCGCCTAGATACGCGGGAGCAGCGCCGGCTTGCACAGCGGGCACGTAACCGGGAAACGCTTCTTATTGCGGAAAATTGGCAGGTTCGGGATCGGGTGAATGCGCGCTATAAATCGGTGAGGGGCCCGGCTAACGGAAGCGGGCATATAGCGTATATCACTGTGGAGCTTCGCTCCGGGCACGGTGCGCGCCTGCGTATTGAATGGGATGCTACTGGCTGGCATCCGGCCGCGGGCCTGCGTGCGGTGCCATCTGTACGCGAAGCTACTCCGGCACCCCGGGTTCCGCGCGGGCAGGTTACCGGGGGCGGGCTCCGTTTGGTACCCGTCAACGGTACGCGGGGAGGGGTGAAAATTAATGCGCCAGGCAACGGTATGGGTTCCTAACTGGCCCATCATCGCGGCGGAAATGGCAGGGATCGTTAGCAGAGAAATTCCCGTAGCTGTTGTGGAACGCCATCGGGTGGCCAGTCTCAATATCTGGGCCTGGCAGCAAGGCGCCCGGGTGGATATGTCTACCCGGCAGCTGCAATCTCTCGTACCTCAATGCCAGGTTATTCAACGTGATGGGGCGCGTGAACTGCGTTTCTTCGATCCGGTGCTGCGTGCTATCTCCACTAGAGTGGCGCGTTTTTCGCTGGTGGAACCGGGGGTGGTTATCTTTTCAGCGGCGGGGCCGGCGCGTACCGAAGGGGGAGAAGAACGCCTGTGTGAAAACCTCGTGGGAGATATTGTTGATGCCGCCGGGTGCGAAGTCCGGGTTGGAATCGCGGAAGGAACTCTTCCTAGCTTGTGGGCAGCTCGCACTTCGCGCATTATTGCTCCGGGTGCTTCGGAACAGGCGCTGGCCAGCCAACCGATCTCACTTTTTCTTCTTGCCGCGACACCAGCAACACGCCCCGCGCTTCGCGATTGTGTGGAGTTACTTCATGATCTGGGTATCACTACTATCGCTGATGCTATCGGGCTGGGGCAGCGTTCCCTTGTCACGCGTTTCGGCAATATGGGGCAATACCTGTGGGACCTGGCTACAGCGCGCACCCTACCCGCGCATAAATCAACTCCGGGTACGCGTGATATATCCGTGGTAGCCACCTTTGATCCTCCTCTCACTCACGCGGAGCATGCGGCCTTTGCCGCGCGTAATCTCGCCGGGCAGCTCGAAACAAAAATGCGTGCCGGCGCGGCCGGTTCTGCTCGCCTGGATATTCGGGCGAATGCTGCACACGGAGAAGTGAGGACACGCAGCTGGCACCTCGAACTCCTCACCCAAGAAGATGTGGTGGATCGGGTGCGGTGGCAAATCTCCGCCTGGATAGCGCAGCCTCGGGAAAACAACGAATCCTTAGCGGGAAGTCCCGGCGGTGATGGCGATGTGGAAGCCGATGCGGCCGATGTGGAAAACCGCGGAGGTATTACTCAATTAGAGCTGATAGCACGGGATATTACCCTCGTGGGCAACCATCCGGCGCCCCTCTGGGGCGCGCGCACCGCCAGCGATGCGGCGGCCGCTCGTGGGGCTCACCGCCTCCAAAGTCTCCTCGGTGAAGAATACGTGCGGGTACCCCGCAGGGTGGGCGGGCGCCTCCCCGAAGAAGATATACAAGAAATTCCCTGGGGCCAGGCGGTAGATACCTCCCGGGCTCAGCTTCCCTGGCCGGGCCGGCTGCCCGAACCCGCTCCGGTACAACTCCTGCGCACCCCCTATCCGGTGACTGTACTGTGTGCCTGCGGGCAACCACTTGCCATTGCCGCTACCACCGCGCTGCAGTGCCCGGGGGAGTGCTGGCATCCCTTTCCCGTTACTGTCTGTGCGGCTTTGCCCGCGGAACATGCCGCTCCAGGTGTCGGAAGTGCTGCTGTATTCGGCGGTGCCACCTCAGCTACGGGTAGCACCAGACCTCCCACCGCATCGCTCCACCCTCTTTTCGGTGCGGAAGGTTTCCTCAGGGTGCTCGACTACGCCGGCCCCTGGGTTAGTGAACAGCGCTGGTGGGCACGCGCTACCCGGCGTGCCTATATCCAGGCGGTCACCACCGCCGGGTCTGTACTTCTCTACGCAGAACAGGAGTGCTGGTATCTTGCTGCCAGCTACATCTAGCCATGACCACTTTTATTCGCAGCTCTCCCTATGTGCCATACGCGGAACTGCACGCTCACTCAGCTTTTAGTTTTCTCGACGGAGCTAGCTTGCCCGAAGATCTCGTGCACCGTTGCTTAGATCTGCGTATCGAAGCCCTAGCTCTTACCGATCACGATGGTTTTCCAGGTGTCATGCAGCTCGCGCAAGCTGGGCGGGATACCGGCCTTCCCACCATCACCGGCACCGAAATAACGTTGAACAGTACTCAGATGCGCGAAGGTCCGGATCCGGATGGTGACCATCTTGTTTTCCTTTCCCGAACCCCGGCCGGATACCAGCATCTCTCCCGCAGTATCGGAAACGCTATGCTCGCCAGCGGTGCGAAAGGAATCGCGCACCATACTCTAACTCAGCTTGCGCGTAATAATGGCGATATTCTTGTTCTCACCGGTGGCTGCCGGAAAAGCGCACTCCGCCGAATCCTTGATACCCAGCGAGGCAGCTGGGCTCGCAGCGCGGCCCGGCAGGAACTATCCCTACTTATCGATACCTTCGGGAAAGATAACGTCGTTGTGGAACTTACCTCCCATGCCGGGCCTCTTGATGCGCAGCGGTGTGATTTTCTCGAAGATCTGGCCCGGGAAGCTGGGATTCGCGCGGCGGTCACCGGAAACATCCACTATGCACGTCCCGCGGACCGTCCGATTGCCGATATATTCGCGGCCACCCGGGCCCGCCGCACTCTCGATGAGATAGATCCCTACCTGCCCGCCGCCGGAAGCTATCTGCGCTCCGGCCAGGACTTGCGTATTCTGCACCGCGGGCGTGAACGTTACCTAGAAGCCGCGGCTCGCATCGCAGCGGAATGTGCCTTTGACCTCTCCCTCGTCGCGCCGAATCTTCCACCTTTCCCAGTCCCGGAAGGATATACCGAAGCCACATGGCTGAGGGAACTGGTGATGCGTAAAGCCCGCGAACGCTACGGAACACCCGCGCAATACCCGCGGGCTTGGGAAGTGATTGAGCACGAACTTGAGGTCATCACCACCTTAGGGTTCCCCGGATACTTTCTCATCGTTGAAGAAATAGTTTCCTTTTGCCATTCTCGTGATATTTGGTGTCAAGGTCGCGGTTCCGCAGCTAATTCTGCCGTGTGTTTTGCCCTGGGAATCACCGCCGTAGATGCCGTGAAATACTCCATGCTTTTTGAACGATTTTTATCTCCGGGGCGTTCGGGGCCACCCGATATCGATATAGATATCGAATCCTCACGCCGCGAAGAAGTCATCCAGCATGTGTACGAACGGTACGGACGCTCCCGCGCTGCCCAGGTTGCCAATGTTATCTCCTATCGGCCCCGCTCTGCTCTCCGCGATGTGGCTCGGGCTTTCGGATATCCGGAGGGCCATATCGACCAGTGGGCATCAGCATTCCACCATCGCAGTATCAGCTCGGGCAGTGGCGCACAGCTCCAGCCAGCCGGGCTGCCCGAACGCGTTGCCACGTTGGCTACTCGGATACAGCGGCTCCCGCGGCATCTTAGTATTCATTCCTCCGGAATGGTGCTCTGTGACCGCCCGGTCATTGACGTTTGCCCGGTAGGTTGGGCCTCCAAGGCCGGAAGAACAGTACTGCAATGGGATAAAGATGATTGCGCTACCGCCGGGCTCGTGAAATTCGATCTTCTCGGGCTCGGAATGCTCACCGCCTTGCGTATCAGCTTCACCGAACTCGCGCACCGCGGAATTCTGGCTCCTAATGGCCACCCCCTCAGCTTGCACAATGTGCCGGCAGAAGATCCGGACGTTTATAAGCTCCTCCAAGCAGCCGATACCGTCGGAGTGTTCCAGGTGGAATCTCGCGCGCAAATCGCTACCCTGCCGCGCCTGAAACCCGAATGCTTCTATGACCTTGTTATCGAGGTGGCTCTCATCCGACCCGGACCTATCCAAGGTGGATCCGTCAACCCGTATATTCGGCGTAAACAAGGCAAAGAAAAAGTTACCTATCCCCATCCACTCCTGAAAAACGCGCTGGAAAAAACCCTGGGGGTGCCGCTTTTCCAAGAACAGCTCATGCATATTGCCATTGACGCCGCGGGCTTCACCCCCGCGCAGGCCGATCAACTCCGCAAAGCCATGGGCTCCAAACGCTCAGCTGCCCGCATGGAACGCCTGCGCGGCCAACTCATGGAAGGCATGGAAAAACAGGGGATAGCTGATCCGGTGGTGCGCGCAGAAATCTATGAGAAACTCGCCGCCTTCGCCGAATTCGGTTTCCCCGAATCACACGCCTTTTCCTTCGCCTACCTCGTTTATGCTTCCGCCTGGCTCAAAGTTCACCACCCGGAAGAGTTCTATATGGGTTTGCTGAATGCGCAACCGATGGGCTTTTACTCCCCGCAATCCCTCGTTGCCGATGCGCGGCGGCATCACCTCGTGGTGCGGCGGGCGGATGTCACGCGTTCGCAAGAACACGCAAGTGTGGAAAAACTGTGCGATACGGAGCCGCATCCGAAACGGGAACACCCGCGTGTCCACGTGGATAGCCAGCGCTACCTCCAGCTCGGGCTCACGAGCATCAAGGGCCTCGGGAATGCAGCAGTCCAGCGAATTCTCGCGGCCCGCTCCCACGCGCCTTTCCGTGACCTCGCGGATCTGGCGCAGCGAGCCCGGCTGAAAACAGCGGATATCGAAATTCTCTCCCGCGCCGGAGCCACGGATAGTCTGGGGCTGAGCCGACGGGCAGGTGTCTGGATTGCCCAAGCCGTGAGCAATGCTGATATCGCACGGGGCACCACATATCAGCCCGCGATTCCCGGAACCGAACCTTTCGGAGCGGTACCGGAGTTCCCGGAACTCACCGCCGTGGAACAAGCTCATGCGGATCTGCGCGCTACCGGTATTTCTCCCGACTCCTACCCGACGGAATTTATTCGCCCGGCTCTTAGCGCGCGTGGAATTCTTACGGTTGCCGCAGCGTCCACGCATCCGGAAAAAAGCCGGTGCAAAGTGGCCGGGCTTGTTACTCACCGCCAGCGTCCCCATACCGCGAAAGGCATCACCTTCCTCAACCTTGAGGACGAAACCGGGATGCTCAACGTCCTCATTACCCCGCAGCTGTGGGAACGATACCGGGAGATTGCGCGCACCTCGAACGCCCTGGTCATCCGCGGAATGGTTGAACGTGATGGCGGAGCCGCAGTGTTCCACGCGGATGGAATCACAGCGATCCCGCTGGGGATCAACCTTCCCTCCCGGGATTTCCGCTAGCCGCAGCGGCGAAGCTGGCAGCGAAAACGTATCGGCGTCGTCGCTTAAAACCTCTTAGCGAAAAGAACGCAACCGGCCGTGAACAATCGATACGATAACTGAAGTTGCTCCCTACCCGGAGCATCACCCGCACAGAATCTGGAGGCACAAGGTAATGGGTAAATATCGGGCACTGTTGCGGCTTGCGCGTCGGATCGGCCCCGCCATCGTTTTCGTGATCACGCGCTACGGACCGCAACTACGCGCCCTCATCCGCGAGAATCCGCAAATTGTGTCCAAACTCCAGAATCGTATGCATCAGCTTGCCGGGAAAAACCCAAACGAGCGGGAATCGCACAGTCTGGCAGGCCGCATCGAGATCCTCAAGGAGCACGTTACCTATCTCTACGCCTCGGCTAACACTCCGGAAATTGCCGAAAAAGCTGCGGCCTGGCGTGCAGAACTCGACTCTATTGAACGGGCTATTCCCGTCCTTGACGCGATGGCTCGCCCCCAGCGACTCACCGAACGGCGCAAGATTTCCAAGCGGATCGACGTGCTATCTCAAAATATTCTCTCCGCCAGCCTCAGCGATTACATTGAAGACGCCATTATTGACGACGACGCAGCTAGCCCCGAGCAGGGTGCTCCGGAAGAGAATACTGCGCCCGGAGCGAGACAACCGCACGTACCGGGAACCACCGAAACTGATACCTCAGGAGCGAATCTCGATTAGCGCGAGTTCTCCGAGGAATTGCGCGGAGACAGCCCCAAAACACGCGGGATATCCGGATTGAAGAAATTCGGGCCTTTGAGAACTTTGCCGTCCTCCCGATAGATCGGCCGGCCGTCCGCCCCCAGTTTTGATAGATTCGAAGCCTGCACCTCGGCAAGCACATCCGCCATCGGAATACCCAGTTCTAAAGCCATCCCGTAGATGACATACACCAAATCCGCGAGCGCATCAGAAATTTCAACGATATCGCGGCTCTCGTCATCAAGAGCAACAGCGCGCGCAAAAGCTGTGCTGATCTGTTCACCAGCCGCCCTACCGTAGGCCGCTGTCACCAATTCGGTAAATTCCTCGGCGATAAGGGACATACGCATCGGCAGGCGCGGCCGATCCGCATTCGGCCCGTCGGTGACGATAGGAAGAGCGTATGTTTCGTGGAACTGCCGTACCAGATCCTCCGGCCGGCGTGGATCGGAAAAAGCCGGATGCTTCTCGCTGGGACCAAACCAGGCATGCGCAGGCTCCATGGCCTCCCCACGCTGGAGAGTTGCCTGGAATAAACCATGGACCTCGCCCTTATTCACCGTGGCCGCCGGGCGAATACCAACGAAGGAAAAACCGAGCTTCCACGCGATCTTCGCCGACGCCCAATTAATATCCGAGCCTTGCACTTCACAATCCCAATGCATGGCGGCAAGATCAGTCTTATCGAAGAAGTATTCCAATACTGCGCGAACGGCCTCCGTCACCATCCCGGTATTACGGGCCTCTTTGGCGGCCCAAAAACCGAGCCGACCGATGCGTCCGTTCCCTGCTACATCCACCTGAACACATCCCAGCGGTATTGATGCACAGTTGTGGCGGATCAACCACACCGGTGAACCTTCTGCCCATTTTTGCGGCGCGAACTCCGTGACGAAAGTTTCGGCATCAGAGCGCGAATACCCGGCCGGAATCGTGGTCCAGCGTTGAATATCCGGATCTGCGCATATCGTGGCCAGCGCGGGAACATCCGCGGGGCGCGGAGCGCTGAGAAAGTACGACGGCGTGGTTAGTGTGAACTCCTGCATGGCTTTAGTGTACGCAGGCCAGCAAGCCTACAAAAACGCGAGGCCCGAACCGCCAGACAGTTCGGGCCTCGCGCCAGTTCCCGACGCTCCTCACGGAATCCTAGAAGCACCGCGAGAAGCAGCCGATCTCAGAGCTTAGGCTTCCACCAGGCCGTGCCGCTTGAGCAGGGCGGTGGCATCGACATCCCGCCCGAGGAGCGCCGCGAAAGACTCCTTCGGATCACGTGAATTACCCCGCGAGAGAACCTCGCGACGCAACTTTTCGCCAGCCTCCCGATTGAGGCCGAGATCGCCTTCCCGTGCGGCATCGTTCTGGAACCACGCCACCGTATCCGCGTCCAGGGCTTCACACCAGGTGTACGAGTAGTACCCGGCAGAATAGCCACCGGAGAAAACGTGGTTAAAGTAGGCGCTACGGTACCGCGGGGGCACCAGCTCATGCTGGACGCCCGTGGCTCGCAAAGCCTTCTCTTCGAAAGCTTCGAAGTCCGCGGGGCTTGCGGGGACTTCGGCTTCACTGAGCCGATGCCAGGCCTGATCCAGGAGCACCGCCTGCTCGATTTCGCACATGCGGAAGCCTGCACCGTAGCCGCGCGAGGCAACGAGTGCCTCAGTTTGGGCGGCGGGAAGAACCTCCCCGGTCTGGTAGTGGCGAGCGTAGCGCGAGAGTACCTCCGGATGCCGCGCCCAAATCTCGTTGACTTGGGAGGGGTATTCCACGAAATCGCGCGGAACATTCGTTCCGGCCACCGAGGGCCAACGCACGTCGGAGAGGAATCCATGCAGGGCGTGCCCGAATTCGTGGAAGGCGGTTTCCACTTCGTCCCAGCTCAGCAAGGTGGGCTCGCCGGGAGCCGGCTTGGTGATATTGAGGTTATTGCAGATAACCGAAGCCGGGGCGCCCTCCGCGGACTTCTGCACGATAGCGTGCATCCACGCGCCCCCGCGCTTACCGGGCCGCGCGTAGTAATCACCGAGGAAGTAGCCGAGGAAGGTGCCATCTTCTTCAGTGACCTTCCAGACGACCACGTCATCGGTATACCCGTGTTCTTCGGTGCGGGTGAAAGTCAGGCCATAAAGCTTATTCGCCGCGTAGAAAACACCCTTTTCCAACACATTATCGAGCTCGAGATACGGGGTGAGGGCCTCGTCATCAATGCTGAACTTTTCGGCACGCGCCTGGTTCTGGGCCCGCACCCAATCGCTAGCGGTGAAGCTATCCTTCGCCCAGCGTTCCTTGACGAAAGCGGCCAGCTCCTCAGCTTCGGCAGCAACATTGCGGGCAATGGGGGCCATCATGGGGGAGAGGAGCGCATCGATATTCTCCAGCGTCCCGGCCGAAGAATTCGCGGCCACGTAGGCGGCATGGTTCGGGTAGCCGAGCAGCTTGGCCGCCCGGGCCCGCAGTCGCACCAGTTCCAGAATGGACTCGCGGGTATCGGTAGCCGCGTCATGGCCATCACAGCGCCGCAGGGAAGCATCCAGGAGGCGGGTACGGGCTGCGGCGTCGTCCAAATTATCGAGCAGGGGCTGCTGGGTGGGAAGACGCAGCGTGGCAAGATAAGCGGCCGAGCTATCCGCCGCGGCGGCCTCCCCGGCCAAGCCTTCGCGCTGCGAAGCCGAAAGTCCGCTCAGCTCTGCTTCGGTGAATTCCACCGCATCATCCAGGCCGGCCTGCACGATGCGCTGACCGATCTCGGTAGAAAGTTTGGCCATGCGGTTATTGATAGTCGCCAGTTCGCCCCGGGCCGCTTCATCGAGCCCGGCACCGGACTGCTGGCAGCGCTTGAGGTGCTCGCGGGCGGTATACGCGGTTTCCGGATCCAGATCCGCCTGGCACAGCTGTTCAAAACGCCGGTACAACCGCGGATCCATATACAGCGCGTCCTCGTGTGCGGTCATTTTCGGGCTGAGCTCGGCCTCAACACGATCCCACTCCGCCCCGCCAATCGAGGAACAATAGGTGTAGAAAATCGAGGCTTCCACCTCGAGTTGCGCGCCGGAAAGCTCAAAGGGGCGCAGGAAATTATCAACGGTGGGCGCATCTGTAACCTCGAGAAGAGAGGCGACGACGCCGCGCTGGTGCTCCATCAAATCAAGGACCGTGGCAAGTTGAGATGCCGGGATCACATGCGAAAAATCAGGTAAGAGAGTACTCATAGGCTTAACGGTAGCGGGCCGGGCCGAACAAGTACTAGCGTGGCCCGCGTACAAGTACCGGCGGGGCCCGCACCAGAACCCGCACCAGGGTGCGTAAGTGGAATCACACCATGTCCCGGCCCTAGGATTTGAAAAAACGGGCGCGGGCCTGGTAGATTCTTCTCTGTTGCTCAGCACGGTGTGCTGAATGGCAATCACCGCGCGGGTGGCGGAATAGGCAGACGCGCTAGCTTGAGGTGCTAGTCCTCGTATAGAGGGTGGGGGTTCAAGTCCCCCTCCGCGCACGGTGAGAAAGCCCTGGAAAATACCAACTTCCGGGGCTTTTCGCATGCCCGGTGTTTTGCCGGCCTACTCTGTGGAGAGACCCGGTGCCGAAGAGGTTAGCTAATCGCGTGCCTTTCGGGGTATTCTAGGGCCATGGCTACGAATCCGCGCGCTGCGCTTGACCGTCTCATCGGTGCTTTCGAGGATTTCCACCAGGCGGCTACTACCGCTGATGACCCGGAAGCTCCCGCGGTGCTGGAAGCCGCCGATAAGCTGGCGGATGCTTACACCATTTACGATGACGTCATCTTCACGAATTTTGATGTCGAAACACCGCTGGATGTTTTCGATAACGATAGTGACGATTTCTACGATGATGATGACGATTCCGGGGACTACCTCTACGACACCGATGATTACGACGATCTGGACGACGATGATGACGATTCGGACGTTGATTACGATGACGACGAGGATGATGACGACGAGGATGATGAGGACGATTATCCCGGTCTCGATGATGAAGAGGATGAGGACTCGGCAGGGTCTCGCTCCTAAGAAATATCGTTGAGTGCCTCGATCACCAGATCGGGCAGTTCCTCACCACCCGCTAGGTTTCCCCCGAGCAGACTTGTTAATTGGCTGGCGGTACGTGCGCCCACCAGAGCTGCGCTCACCGGGGTGGCTAGGAGCCATCCCAGCGCAACTTCGGCGGGATTCCAGTTCAGCCCGTCAGCAGCTTTAGCTACTGCCTCCACGATCCGGCGCGGCCTTTCAGCCAAATAGGGGGCGATGAAGGCAGCAAGGTGATCGGAGGCAGCCCGCGAGGTGGCGGGAATGGAGTGCCGGTATTTCCCGGTGAGCACGCCTCGCCCGAGGGCTGAGGTGGCGAGCAGCCCGATCCCCATAGCTTCACACATGGGGAGCGTGGATTTTTCTACACTCCGCTCCACAAGCGAATACTCTTCTTCTACCACGGTCAGCGGAGGCAGGTGGCGTTCGCGCAAGAGGGTGTGCATCGCCGCTACCCGCCAGGGTTCATAACCCGATACTCCGATGTAGCGAGCTTTACCGTGCGTTACCAGCCCGGCCAGGGCCATAGCAGTTTCCTCATCCGGGGTCACGCCATCGGGGCCGCCTGCCACCGCGATATCTACTGTTTCGATACCGAGCCGGGAGAGAGATGCCTCGAGGGAACGTTCAATACCGGCCCGCGATACGCTATAGGCGGGACCGCTTGGATTATCGAGGAAACCTACCCGGGTGCAGATAGCGAGCTGGGAGCGAGCGGCGGCGTCGCCAAAAAAAGAGCTAAGCAAGGAGCCGAGCAGTGCTTCTGCCGCGCCATCACCGAAAGCCGGTGACGTATCCACGAGGGTGCCGCCCGCGTCGAGGAAAGCACGCAACTGCCCGCGGGCCTCGTCCTCATCGGTATCACGACCCCACGTGAGCGTTCCCAAGCCGAGAGCGGATACAAGAAGTCCGCTGGTACCAACCGCACGATAATCCATGGCTCCACTCTAAACCACCGCACTGTACAGCGCCGCCGCGCTCTGCTGGTCGCGACGACAGTAGCGGCTATCGAGGCACGCGGCCGACAGTGCCCGGACACTTCCCCGTGCCCGCGCGCCCCGCCCGCTATGCTTAGGCCCCGTGGGTTATCTAGAAGCAGCCATTCTTGGCATTGTGCAAGCGCTTACGGAATTCTTGCCGATTTCGTCCTCGGCGCATATCCGTATTATCGGTGATCTTTTCGGCTGGGGAGATCCGGGTGCGGCTTTCACCGCGATTATTCAACTGGGCACCGAAGCAGCGGTCCTCTGCTATTTCTGGAAAGATATTGTGCGCATCATCCGGAAGTGGTTGTGTTCGTGGACCGGGCGGGTGGCACGGACGGACGCGGATGTACGGATGGGCTGGGTGGTCATTATTGGTACGCTTCCGATTGGCATTCTCGGCCTCCTTTTCGCGGATACCATCGAGACGTCGCTGCGTAATCTCTATATCACCGCGGCTGTGTTGGCGCTGTTCGCAATTTTCCTCGGGCTGGCAGATCGATGGGCGAGCCAGCGTAAAGAGCTGCGCGATATGAGCTACCGTGACGGTTTGCTTCTCGGTTTCGGGCAGGCTCTCGCGCTTATTCCGGGAGTGTCCCGTTCGGGCGGAACGATTACCACCGGGCTACTCCTCGGCTATACGCGCGAAGCTGCGGCACGGGTATCTTTCCTCATGGCGGTGCCCGCGGTGCTGCTCTCCGGTTTCTACCAGTTGGTCAAATACGCCGGAGACGCCTCGATTCCGGCCGGGCCCACGATTCTTGCCACGGTAATTTCTTTCGTTTTGGGGTACGCGGTGATCGTGTGGTTCTTGCGTTTGGTGTCCACGCGTTCGTACCTGCCATTCGTGATCTATCGTCTTGGATTGGCGGTACTCGTGGTGGTGCTGCTGGGCACCGGTACGCTTTCTGTTTTTTAACGACGACGCCGTGACGGCTCGCCTCGCACGGCTGTTCTCTGAGAGCTAGCGGCGTACTGGGTAGACTGTGCGTGGGTTCCTCGCGGGGAGGACCTGTGAAGTAGGAGACTAACGGATAACCAGATGGAGACTTGGACACGCCCGGAGGTACCACCACTGGGATTCACCCCGGACCTCAACCTTTACGATTCTGATAATGAGGACATTTGCCGGGTAGAAACGCGGCACCCTACCCTCTATACCTGCGGAATCACACCCTACGATGCCACCCACTTGGGCCATGCTTTTACTTACGTGAGCGCCGACACCCTGGTGCGGTATTGGCTGGCGGCCGGACTTCCGGTTCGCTATGCCCAAAACATCACGGATATCGACGATCCGCTTTTCGAACGCGCCGAGCAAACGCAGGTGGATTGGCGTGAACTTGCCGATTCTCAGATAGCGCTTTTCCGTTCCGATATGGATGCCCTCCGGGTTGTCCCGCCCGGTAACTGGGTTGCGGTGTCCGAGGTGCTGGACGAGGTGGAGGCGGTCGTCCGCGATTTTGAGGCTCGCGGTCTCACGTACCGACTTCCCAATGGGGATGGCTCGGAAGATATCTATGTTGATCTCACCCGCGATCCGAGTTTTGCCGCCGCGCCGGTATTTGAGTATTTGGATCTCGAGCAGATTTTTGACGAGCACGGTGGCGACTCAACTCGCCCCGGCAAACGCCGCACCCTGGACCCGCTGGTGTGGAAGGGTGTGCGTGGCAATGACTTCAGGCCCGCGGGGGAGAAGCCCGGGTTCTGGCGGCCGGGCTGGCATGTGGAATGCGCGCTGATAGCCCGTACCTACCTGGGGGAACATATCACCGTGCAGGCCGGCGGGCGTGATCTGCTGTTCCCGCACCATGAAATGAGCGAGAGTCATCTGCGGGAGATGACCGATGATCGCGGCCGGGTAGATATCCACTTCCACGTGGGTATGGTGGCCTACCAGGGTGAAAAAATGTCCAAGTCGCTGGGCAATCTGGTTCGAGTTTCGGAGTTGACCGCGGCAGGTGCGCACCCGAATGCCATTCGGCTGGTTCTTTTGGCGAATCACTATCGCTCGGATTGGGAATACGAGGCGAGTGCGCTCCGGGATGCCGAAGCACGTTTGGAATCCTGGCAGCAGGCAGCCCGTAACGCGCTTGGAAAGTCCGTGGCCGCCGAGCCGGGCGATATGCCCGCGGAGCCTGAGCTGGCTCCCACCTGCCGGGCAGTCATTGAGGCTATTTCCGATGATCTGGACACTCCGCAAGCCCTGCGCATCCTGGATGACTGGGCGGCATCCGGAGCGCCCGATGCGGGGCAGGTAGTGCGCGCGGTCGATGCCCTTCTGGGTATCCAGTTGCTTGCTGGCTAGCTAGCGACCCCAGTTCCCTGCGTGGCTAATTGCCGAATCCAGCTCCACGCTATTTAGCTATGTGCCGTGCGCATGTGCTCCACCCCCTCTGTGCTGAGCGGCGGGGGAGTTCCACCGTAGGCCGGGCAGATCTGCTGGAAATAGCACCAATCGCACAGCCGGGAGGTACGCGGTTCGAATTCCCCGGAATCCAGGCGCGCGGCGATAGCCCGCCAGGTTTCCTCCAGATCCAAGGCGATACGCCGGGTATCTTCCGGGAGCGGATCATAGGTGAGGGTGCGCCCATCTTTGAGGTAGACAAGCTGGGTACGGGCTGGGCGCTGCCCTTCCGTCAGCTCCAAAATCAGCGCATAAAAGCGCATCTGGTACAGTGCTTCGTTCTGGTAGCGCGGGTGCGGTGACTTCCCGGTTTTATAATCCACCACCCGCAAGGCGCCATCGGGAGCAGCATCGATACGATCAACGATTCCGCGTAGGGCCAAACCGGAAGGCAGGCGGGCATTGATGAACTTCTCCCGATCCCGCGGTGCCAAAAACTGCGGATTCTCCATGTGGAAATAATTGCTAATAAGAGCGCGGGCCTGCTCCAGCCACTCCGAAAGCGCATCCGCGGACTCAAAAAGATCGGCATCCTGCGGGGACTTTTCCAGGTGGGCTTCCCAGCGCGGGAGAAGGAGGGACTGAGCGTATTCTTCGGTGCGTTCTTGCTGCGGAGCGGCGTACAGGTACTCCAAAACCGAATGCACGAGAGTGCCGCGTAGCGCGGCGAGGGAAGGTGCTTCGGGCAGGCGATCAACGCTCCGGAAACGGAAGAGCAGCGGGCACTGCTTGAAATCTTTGGCACGTGATGGTGATAGTGCGGCGTGACGAGTCATGCTTCCACTTTAACAACTCGCTGCGACAGAAAAATCTATCGCAAGGACAAACTACACTGGAGGAATGACATTACGACGAGGCCCCTTCCGCCCCGGTGAACGCGTGCAACTCACCGATCCTAAAGGGCGGCATTACACCATCAATCTCACGCTTGATGGCTATTTCCAGTCCACGCGGGGCTCTTTCCGCCACAGCGAACTTATTGGACAAGAGGAAGGTAGCCTCATTACCACTGAGGAAGGCCGTGAATTCCTCGCTTTGCGCCCGCTGCTGAGCGATTACGTGCTTTCCATGCCGCGTGGGGCCACCATTGTGTACCCGAAAGATGCGGCGCAAATCATCCACGCCGCGGATATCTACCCCGGGTCGCGAGTTTTTGAAGCCGGGGTGGGTTCCGGTGCTCTCTCCATTTCTCTGCTCCAAGCGGTAGGAGCCGAAGGATTTCTTCTGAGCGCGGAACGACGCCCGGAATTCGCGGAGATTGCGCAGGCCAACCTGGTGTCCTGGTGGGGTAAGCGGCCAGATAATTGGCGGGTGGAATGCGGGGAAGCCGCTGATATTTTGGCTGATCACCCGGCCGGTTTTGATCGCGTTATTCTCGATATGCTCGCTCCCTGGGAAATCATTCCGGCGGCCGCGCAGGCTCTGGTACCCGGCGGCGTTTTCCTCTCCTACGTTGCAACCACAACGCAGCTCTCCCGCTGCGCCGAAGATCTCAAAGCCACCGGACTTTTCACCGGCCCTGAGGCCAGTGAAACCCTGGTGCGCACCTGGCACCTAGAGGGACTCGCGGTGCGCCCCGACCACCGCATGGTCGCGCATACCGGTTTCCTCATTGTGGCGCGCCGGCTAGCGGGGCCCACCCGGCTTTCTCCGGCATCCCGACCTGCTAAGGGTGCCTACGCCGAACCCATGCCCTGGGAAAACCCAGAAGCTGAACCACTTCAAGAACGCACTATTGCGGAAAAGAAACTTCGTAAGGTCCGCCGCGATCTCGCACACCGGGCGGATGTAGAAGAAAGCGGGGTCTCCACTCCGGGAGAACATTCCCGCGAGATAGCGGAGAAAATCGCGGCGGAAATCGCGCACCGCGAAGCGGAAAAGCAACGGCACGCGAAGGAATCACGGGAAGTGGCCAAGCGACGGGATGTGGAGCACGCACAGCACGTCGAGGACTAGTGACCTAACCGTGCGGGCACCCGGGATGCTATCTCCCGGGGTGGGCGGTAAGGTAGGCCTGTCCTAGAATAAAGGGACGATCAGAAAGGAAGCCATGAGCACACCGGAGTCGAGCGCGGCTCTTGCCGAAATCGCGTCCTTGCGTGAGAAAAATGAACGGCTCTCCACCTCGCTGGTCGCCGCCCGCAAACGCATCCAGGAATTGGGGGAGAAACTCGATTCCCTCTCCCGGCCTCCGGCTACCTTCGCCACCTTTATTCGTGGGCATTCCTCCGATCATTCCATTGATGCCCTCGTGGGCGGCCGGAAAATGAATGTGGCCGTGTCCCCGTATGTTGCTTTGGAACAATTGCGCCCCGGCCAAGAAGTACGCCTCAATGAAGAACTCGTAGTGGTCGGCATCGGAGGCTACGAAAATATCGGGCAACTCGTTGCTGTTGAACTCGTGCTGGACCCCCAGCGGGTACTCGTGCGGGTGCACGCGGATGAAACAAAAGTGCTGCGCATCGGCGGGAAGCTTTCGGCTGCGCAACTGCGGGTCGGGGATACCTGCATGGCGGATCTAAAAACCGGATTTCTGGTAGAAAAAGTGGAACGCCCGGATGTTGAGCACCTCTTACTCGAAGAAGTCCCGGATGTTTCCTACGCGGATATTGGTGGCTTGGATGCTCAGATTGAGGAAATTCGCGACAGTATCGAATTGCCTTTCCAGCAACCCGACCTCTATCGGGAGCACGGCCTGCGCCCACCCAAGGGAATTTTGCTGTACGGGCCTCCGGGAACCGGGAAAACCATGATCGCGAAAGCGGTGGCCACCTCTCTCGCGGAGAATGCTGCGCGTGCCCAAGGAGTGGCGAAAGCCTCCTCGTACTTCCTCAATATCAAGGGCCCGCAGCTCCTCGATAAATACGTGGGGGAAACCGAACGCCAGATCCGCGAAATCTTTTCGCGGGCCCGCGATCGGGCCTCCTCGGGTATTCCCGTTGTTATTTTCTTCGACGAAATGGAAGCCCTGTTCCGCACCCGCGGTTCCGGGATTTCTTCCGATGTGGAAACAACCGTGGTACCCCAGCTGCTGGCCGAAATTGACGGGGTGGAACAACTCTCCAACGTTATCGTTATTGGCGCCTCCAACCGGGAAGATATGATCGACCCGGCTATTTTGCGGCCCGGCCGGCTCGACGTGAAAATCCGGGTAGAACGCCCCGATTACGCGGGGAGTGTGGATATTCTCTCCAAGTACCTCACGCCTGATCTGCCCTATACACCAGCCGATGTGGAGGCCTACGGTGGTGGGGCGGGAGCCGCCGCACATCTGGCCCGCCTCATCGCGGATAAGGTTTTCGAGGCATCACCGGAGAACCGCTTCGTGGATGTCACCTATGCATCGGGTCGGAAAGAAACTCTCTATCTTGCCGATTTTGTTTCCGGGGCCCTCCTGGCCGGCATCGTTGATCGCGCGAAAAAGGCAGCTATCAAAACGTATTTGACAACCGGGGCGCGCGGAATTACCGCGCAGCACGCTATCGCCGCCGTGCATGCCGAAGCCCGTGATAGCTCGGAACTGGACCAGATCTCCAACCCGGATGAATGGGCCAAAGTCAACGGTAAAAACCGCGGGGAGCGGATCGTGGCGGTGCGGCCACGCCAGAGTGATCAGGCACGCCAGGCACGTGCGTCCGGCCATGCCCAACCAAGTGTGCCGCCCGCGCAGAACACAACAGGGGAGGAACCACGGTGACAGCACGTCGAGTCATCGGCCTGGAAACAGAATTCGGGATTATGGAACCCGCTGATCTGCGGGCAAATCCTGTGGTGCTCTCGGCTGATTTTGTAGAAACCTACGGGCATGCCGGGGAAGGGGCCGGCACGCACGGCCCGGTGGCCTGGGATTACACCGGAGAAGATCCCCTCAATGACGCCCGCGGTTTCCGGATGAGCCGGGAGGAGGCGGACCCTTCTCAGCTCACCGATGATCCTGAAAATCCTGCCCCGCCAGCTGGCGTCGTCGTCGCACCTCTAACGGAAGATGAGGCAGAACTGCGCCGCCCGCGCGCCGCGAACGCGGTTCTTACTAACGGCGGGCGTCTCTACGTGGATCATGCCCACCCGGAATATTCTTCGCCGGAAACCTCCACCCCGCGCGAAGCCGTGCTCTGGGACCGCGCCGGAGAGCTTATCGCGCGGCGTGGAATCGAGCTGTTGCGCAAAAACGGCCGCGAATTTGCCATCTACAAAAACAACGTGGACGGAAAAGGAGCGGCGTACGGCTCCCACGAAAACTACCTGGTTGATCGCTCCCTGCCCTTCACGGAGATCATCCGCTACCTCATTCCTTTTTTCGTGACCCGGCCGATTCTGTGCGGCACCGGCCGCGTGGGGCTCGGCCCGCGCTCGGAACAGCCCGGATTCCAAATTTCACAACGCGCCGATTACGTGGAAAATGACATCGGGTTGGAAACTACTTTCAACCGGCCCATTATCAATACCCGCGATGAACCCCACGCGGCGGCGCAACGCTTCCGGCGCCTTCACGTCATCGGGGGAGATGCCAACCAATTTGACGTGTCTATCCTGCTCAAGGTGGGGACCACCTCGCTGGTGCTGTGGATGCTAGAACGTGACGCTGTGCCTCTCGGGCTGGAATCGGTCATCATGGATAATCCCGTGCCGCTCACGTGGACGGTATCCCAAGATCCCACTCTCTCCACCAAACTCGAAGTGCACGAAGGCGAACCGCGCACCGCGCTGGAGATTCAACAGATATACCTCGATGCGGTGCGCGATGCGCTGGCCGAACACGGTGAGGTGGACGCGGATACCGCCGAGATCCTCGAGCGGTGGCAAAATGTTCTTGATCTGCTGTCCCGTGATATTTTTTCCGCCGCATCCCAGGTGGAATGGGTAGCGAAATACCAGGTTCTCAACGAATTACGTGAACGCGGTGGGGGAAGCTGGGATTCGGATAAGCTGCGCGCCCTCGATGTGCAATGGCATGATGTGCGCCCCGAACGCTCCATCGTAGCGAAACTACGGGCCGCGGGGCGGGTAGAGGAGCTGTTCTCGGAGGCGGAGATAGCCAAGGCTACCCGGCAGGCCCCGGGCTCCACCCGCGCCTACCTACGCGGGCAGCTCATTTCCCGCTTTTCCGATCAGGTGGCCGCGGCCAGCTGGTCAAGCGTGCTGCTACGCGATAGCGCCGGCCAGCTTCATCGTCTCAACTTGCCCGATCCGAATGCCGCGAACGAAGCAAGGCTGGGAGCTACCCTGACCGCCGCACACACGATAGACGATGTTATTGCCGCGCTCACCGCGGCGGGTTCCTAGGGGACACCTTGCCGACGCGTCCGGTCCGGCATTCTGCCTCGGCCGCAAACTCGGCCGGCAGCATCCGGACACCCGTGAACATCACTACCAGAGAAGAGGAAGGAAGAAATGTCCAGTCAAGAATTCCTGCAGCCCCAACGCCGGCAGGAAGAACATACCGAAGTGGACGCCCCGCAGGCGCAAAATCAAGATTTTGGTATCGATGCGCTGCTCGACGATATTGACGCCGTGCTAGAAAGCAACGCGTCCTCCTTCGTACAGGGCTTCGTACAGAAAGGCGGACAGTGATACCCCGTCGCGTTATGGGCATTGAGACCGAGTACGGGATTACCTGCGCGGCGCAACGCGGCACACGCCCACCGCTGGATGCCGAAGAATCCGCGCAGCGGCTATTCGCGCCGGTACTGGCCCTGCATCGGTCAACGAACACCTTCCTAGAAAACGGGTCACGCCTCTACCTGGACGTGGGTGCCCACCCGGAATACGCCACCGCTGAATGCGATAATATCGACGACCTCCTCGCCCACGACCGCGCCGGAGAACTCATTTTTGCGCGACTTGCGAAAGGCGCCAATGAAAAATTACAGGACGACGGCGTACCTGGGGCCATCCACCTCCTGAAAAACAATGTTGATTCAGAAGGGCACTCTTTCGGGTGCCACGAAAACTACATGGTGCACCGGCGCCCTGACTACCGCCAGCGCATTGCCAGGCTCATCCCCTTCTTCGTGACCAGGCAGATCGTAGCGGGAGCCGGTAGCCTGCACCGCGGGGAAGACGGGCAGGTACGCTACGAATTTTCCCAACGCTCCCACCAAATGTGGGAGGCTATCTCTTCGGCATCCACGCGGTCCCGGCCCATGATCAATACCCGCGATGAACCCCACGCTGATGCGGAACTCTACCGGCGCATGCATGTTATCGTGGGGGATTCCAATATTTCCCAGGCAACAACCGGCCTCAAAGTCGCGGCCACCGAAGCTCTCCTTACCCTCGTGGAAGAAGGCGCAATCCTTCCGGACCTGGAACTCGCCGACCCCATGCACGCTATCCGGATCACGGGCGCGGACCTATCGGGGCGAGCTAATTTGGAACTGGCCAGCGGCGGATTGACCGATCCGATTTCAGTACAGCGGCGAATGTATGAAGCCGCGATGAACCACCTGGATCGGAAAGGATACCTAGCGGAGCTCGATCCCACCCGGCGCTATCTCCTCGAGCTGTGGGAGCGCGCCATTGACGCGGTGGAACGCCGTGATCCGAGCGCTATTGCCACCGAAATCGACTGGGCTGCCAAACTCGCCCTCCTCACCCGCTACCGGGAACGCACCGGGGCGAAACTCTGCGATACCCGCGTGGCACGCCTGGATTTGGCATATCACGATATTACCGAAGGAGGTCTGCGCGACCGGATGGAAGAATCCGGGCTTCTGCGCCGGGTTATCGCGCCCGCACGCGCCACCGCAGCGATGACGACCCCGCCGCACACCACCCGGGCCGCACTGCGGGGGCGTTTCCTGGCCGCTGCACGGCAAGCCCGGCGCGATGTGGCGGTGGACTGGTCCACCCTGCGCCTCATGGAGGCCAATGGGAATTCCAGTGCGGTCCTCAACGACCCACTCGCCACTGAAAACCCCGAGGTCGAGGCGCTTATCGAGGAGATCACCGCGTGAACTACCCCGTGCGATACCGAGCTATCTTGGCGGGCCTCGCGGTGGCCGCTACCGCGCTAGCGGGCTGTAGCGGCCACCGCGAGCCCGGCACCCCCGGAAGCGTGGATGTTACAGGTGCTTTCGGAGCTCCCGTGACCATCTCCGTGAGTGGAAATCTCCATGTTGACGGAGTGCGCCATGATGTCCTCATCCCGGGAGACGGGGTGGAACTGGCCGAAGGCAGCCCGGTCCTCGCTCGCATTACCTCCTTCGACTCGCGTACCGAAGCTCCGGTTGAAGGCTTTGCCACCGGCGGGATCACTCTCGCCACCGTGAGCCAAGCCGGAGTGGGGGAACTTGCCCCCTACATCAGCGGGCAGCGGGAAGGCAGCCGCCTGCTCATCCAGCGAGAAGAATTAGTTGCCGGAGATCCCGGTGCGATAGAAATCGTCATTGTCGATATTCTCTACACAAATGCACGCGGGGAGTCAGCGCCTCCACCGGCCACGCCGCCGGCCGGAATGCCGGGGCTAGCAAGCGGCGAAGGCGTGGCACCCGTGCTGACCGGGGGTGGCGGGCCCATTCCGGAATTCGCGGTGGTGCCGCTCGTGCTCGGGCGCGGTGAGCAGGTAGCCGCCTCGGACGAACTTGTGCTCAACTACTTCCTCGTGGATCCGAATGGGCAAACGGTTGATTCCAGCTGGACATCGGGGCCGGTGCGCGCGGCTATGGGCGATCTCATGGATGGAATGCGCAAAGGTTTAGTTGATCAGCGGGTAGGTTCGCGTGTCATGATTCTTATTCCAGCCAGCCAAGCCCGCGGAGATACCGACCTCGTTGCCATTGTTGATATTTTGGCCACGGGCCGGGCCCTCACCCAGATTCGTGCCGGGGCTGCCTAAGAGCCGCGTATCTGCACGTGTAGCTGCCCCGCATCCCAGCGCACCACCGCGTGTGCCAGGGCCGGGGCATCTCTTGTTGTGAGCAACGCACGCTCCTGGGTGGCCCACATATCCCACCAGCCACTCGGATCACCTTCGCGCTCCCGTACCCGAGCCAGCCGGAGAGAATCCTCACATTCCATCCAGATTGTTGCCGTGCATAGCGGGGCACAGGCCGCGGAAGCCGCCCCGCAACCTTCCAGCAGCAGCACCTCGGTGAACTGATCAGCCGGCACCGTTACCGGAGCATCGTAGCAGCTCATATACCAATTCCACGGTGTCACCCGCACGCTTTCCCCACTCAGAAAAGGCCCCAGAATCTCCCGGGCTACCCGCTCCACGCCACGGGCCAAGCCGTCCCATCCGGGTACGAAACGTTCCACCTCAAGAATCTCGACCGCCAGCCCGCTCTCCCGTAGTCGCGCCGCGAGGGCCCGCGATAGCTGGGTTTTCCCCGCCCCGCTGCGTCCGTCAATGGCGTAGATCCGCCTACCGTTCCCGCGAATCACCAGGGCTGCAAGGAGATCCAGGCCGTCCGCACCTTCTTTCATTGCTCCCGCCTATTCCTGCGTCATTTTTGTCATCCCGTGCGGGTACTCTATGTCATAACCGGCACGCGGAGCGAAGCTCACCGAGAGCGGGAGGCACAGTGGCATGGTTTATTGATGAGGTAGCACAGCGGGTGCGGGCCGCAGCTCGGCAGGTCCCGGACCAGGAGCGTGATGCGCTGCGGCGCGCCGTCCAGGCAGCTCCTGCACCGCGCGAGTTCTACCGTGCGCTCACGCCCAGTCCGCAGCGTCCCATCGGTGTTATCGGGGAAATCCGCAGCCTGGACGGAAACCCTGCCCCCGCCCCGGAATATATCGAAGCCTTTACGGAAGCGTTGAGCGGCGGGGGAGCGGCTGCTATCTCCGTGACCGCACCGGTTATCCCCGGAGGGCTTGGCCTGCCGGCGCTGCGCCGCGCCCGCGCCATCGGAGTGGGCCCGCTTCTCTACCGCGATGTCACTGTCTCCGCCGTGCAGCTTTTGCGGGCGCGCGCGGCGGGCGCGGATGCTGTGTCGCTTACCCCGCGCATCCTCTCCGATGTGGAACTCGAGGCACTGGTGGAACGCGCGCGATCCCTCGGCATGGAACCCTGCCTGGAAGTGGAATCCGAAAGTGACATAACTCGTGCGATTGGCTGCGCGGCGCGCGTCGTCGTCGCAGATTCGCGTTCCGTCACAGATTATCCGCAGCTTTTCGAGCAGTTGCCCTACACCTGCGTGCGGGTGGTGCGGCGCGGGGTGCGTAGTCCCCGAGATGTTTTCACCGCGGCGCGGCACGGTGCGGGGTGCGTTATCGTAGGGCGGGCCCTCCTCGAAACCGATGATCCGGTCGGGCTTGTGGCTCGCATGGCAACCGCGGGGCGGCATCCGGCCGCGCTGCTCATGGCCGAACGCATCGCGCACGTGAGCGACCATGCCGTTGACGCGACCGAATATACCGCCCAGGCACCCGGGCTCGGGCATCCGCCCCATGCCCACGCACAAGAAGGGACACGATGATACCAACAGCTATTCCGGCTCCCGAGCACTCCGAATGGGTGCTTTTCGAGACCTCCGCATTTTCCCTCTCTATCAAGTTCTACGCGATTGCTATCGTCATTGGGATTATCGTCGCGTATGCCCTGACGGAGCGGCGCTACGTTGCGAAGGGCGCGACCCGCGACGTCACGCTTTCCATCGCGCTATGGGCGGTTATTTTCGGGATTATCGGCGGGCGGCTCTACCACGTGATCACTGATTACCAGCTGTATTTCGGCCCGGGCCGTGATCCGTGGCGAGTCTTTGACCTGCGTGGCGGCGGCCTGGGCATCTGGGGTGCAGTTGCGCTGGGCGGCGTAGGTGCCTGGATCGGGTGCCGCCGCAACGGCGTCCGGCTCCTGCCTTTCGCGGATGCTCTTGCCCCGGGGCTTCTCATCGCCCAGGCCATCGGCCGCCTGGGTAACTACTTCAACCAAGAACTTTTTGGCGGCCCCACCGCACTACCGTGGGGTTTGGAAGTCGATGCCGCACACCGCCCGGCCGGTTTCCCACCCGACCAGCTCTTCCACCCCACCTTCCTCTATGAATCCCTGTGGTGCCTAGGTGGCGCCGTCGTACTCCTTCTCCTGGAAAAACGCTTCCACCTTGTGGCCGGGCAGCTTTTTGCCGCATATGTTATCGCTTACACTCTCGGCAGAGTGTGGATTGAAAACCTGCGTATCGATCCGGCGCACCTCGTTGCTGGTCTGCGTCTCAACGTTTGGACATCGCTTCTCGTTTTGCTCGGCGGGATCATCGCCCTCTTTATCCTGCGACGCGCCTACCTGCGTGATTCTTCTCGCGATCACGTGTGGTTGCGGGCCCGCCCCGAGCCGGAAACTGAGGGAACTGACATGTCGCAGAACGACGCCGCAGCGGGCGCAGCCGCCGCTGTGCATGAAAAAATGGAAACTCCCGGGATTGCAAGTAAAAACGATTCCGCCACCGCGGCAAAGGAATCCGAATAGGGCGTGGGTAACCGCTCAGTGAACGGGTGAAGCCGCTGCCCGAACCGTGCGCTAGCGTAAAGATGAGCTCCGGGAGCGGGGCTCATAACGGTGCATATTTACCAGGACGAGTGCCTTGAGTCCCGATGGGGAAACAGGGCACTCGGGTAAGATAGGAAACATGCGTAGAGCTAGAATTGTGTGTACGTTGGGTCCTGCTACGGATACCTACGATCAAATCCTTGAACTTGTTAAAGCCGGCATGAACGTGGCGCGTATTAACGCCTCCCACGGTTCGCATGAAGAACACGAAAAGCGCATTGATAATGTGCGCGCCGCCGCGAAGGAACTGGGTATCCCGGTTGCGGTACTCGTTGATTTGCAGGGCCCGAAGATCCGTCTCGGCCGTTTTGCCGAAGGCCCGGTTCAGCTGAACGTGGGCGATACCTTCACCATCACCACCCGCGATATCCCCGGCACGAAGGATATCTGCTCCACCACTTTCAAGGGCTTGGCGGGCGATTGCAACCCCGGCGATGTGCTCTTGATCGACGATGGCAAGGTCTCCGTGCGTGTCGTGGAAGTTGTGGACGGAACTGACGTGGTCACCCGCGTGGAAGTCCCCGGTCCCGTGTCCAATAACAAGGGTATTAATCTTCCCGGTGTGGCGGTGTCCGTTCCTGCCATGTCCGAAAAGGATGAAGAGGATCTGCGTTGGGGTCTCAACTACGGTGCGGATCTTATCGCGCTTTCCTTCGTGCGTGATGCCAAGGATATTGACGATGTCCACCGCATCATGGACGAAGAGGGCATCCACCTGCCCGTTATCGCCAAGATCGAAAAGCCGCAGGCCGTGGCCAACCTGGATGACATCGTCCAGGCCTTCGACGGCATTATGGTTGCCCGCGGTGACCTCGGCGTGGAACTGCCCCTCGAGCAGGTTCCGCTGGTGCAGAAGGAAGCCATTTCGCTGGCCCGCAAGCGTGCCAAGCCGGTTATTCTGGCCACCCAGGTTCTCGAATCCATGATCCAGAACCCGCGGCCCACCCGCGCTGAGGCTTCTGACTGCGCCAATGCCATTCTGGACGGTGCGGATGCCGTTATGCTTTCCGGGGAAACCTCGGTGGGTCTCTACCCGATTGAGTGCGTGAAGACCATGGCCTCCATCGTTTCCTACACGGAGGAACACGGCCTGGAGCAGATCCCGCAGCTCTCTTCTCTGCATCGCACCCGCAACGGTGTTCTCACCCGCTCCGCTCTGGACATCGGTGAAGCCCTGGGTGTCAAGGCAGTTGTGGTCTTCACGGAAACCGGGCATACCGCCCGCCGCGTGGCACGCAACCGCTCCCGCCTGCCGATCATCAACTTCACTCCTTCGGAGAAGGTCCGCAACCAGCTTGCCGTGCTGTGGGGCAGTGAAACCTATACGGTGGATCATTCGGCTGCCACCACGGACGAAATGGTGCAGCAGGTGGAAGACCGTCTTCTCGAACTGGGCCGCGCCCAGGTCGGTGACCGCGTGGTGATCGTGGCCGGTATGCCCTCGGGTGTGGCCGGCTCCACCAACACCCTGCGTGTTCACAAGATCGGTGAAGAAACGGGCGTTGCCTAAAACTCGCGAACCGTGCTGGGCGCGCCGGATGCGTGCGTAGCACAGCACAGGTGAGCGGGTGCCCGCCGGGATAAGCCC
>NZ_JBOZCJ010000013.1:0-57190 GCF_051265215.1 Actinotignum stranguriae | reverse complement strand
GGTGGGGGATAAGGAAATTCGCGAGGGTTTCGCCGGCCAGGTAGCCGGCCGCCCCCACCACCCCGGTGGCCGCGCCCCGCGCGGGTGTGCTGGAAGCCAGCTAGCTGCGCCGTCGTTCTTAAAAACGCAGGCTGCGCATTTCCGGACCCCGCAAACTCGCGTAGCCGGCCGCGCAGATGAGGGCGGTAAGAGCGAGGCTCGTGTAGGCGACCGTCCAGCCGTAGCTGGTCACCAGGTGGGGGATAAGGAAATTCGCGAGGGTTTCGCCGGCCAGGTAGCCGGCCGCCCCCACCACCCCGGTGGCCGCGCCCGCCACATTATCGGGAACGAGCGACAGGGTAAGCATATTAATACTCACCTGCGGTCCGTAAATGAGGGCGCCCAGCAGTAGCGCTCCGGCCACCGAAGAACTGCTAAAAGCCAGGTGGGGCCAAGCGACGAGTACCACGGCGAGGGCAAGCATCGCTTTCATGGCGGCGGAGGAGGCCCGGTTGGGGTGGCGGGCCGCGTAGGCACCGAAGGCGAAAGAAGCCGGGATGGCGGCCAATTCGGCGCCCGCCAAGGCGATTTCTCCGTCGTGGTCGGTGGCGTGCTCGGCGGCGAAAATAACCACCCAGTTAATAACGCCGAAGCGGATGCAATACAGCAGGGTATTAATGCCGACCAGGGTGAGGATCCAGCGGTTGGTGAGGACGGCCCGCACCACCGTAGGCCAGTAGCCATCCGCGCGGGTGTTCAACTGCGGGGTACCGGCCGAACCGAACAGCATGGTGAGAGTGGGGAGGCCCTGGCGCCAGGGGCGGTCGGCACCGGTGCGGTAAGCCCATATTCCCACCGCGATGGTGAGCAGTCCGGGAATGAGGAAAATATGGAAACGGGCCAGGTGCCAGCCGGTGAGTGCCCCGGCTAGCAGCGGGAGCAAGGCGGCCCCGAGGTTCTGGGAAGTATTCCAGATCGCCACCCGTGCACCGCGGGAAGAATTGGGATACCAGGCACCCAAGAGCACCAGGGCGGCCGGGGCAAGAGCCGATTGCACCAGCCCGTTCGCGAAGGTGAGGGCCGCGAGAGCGCGGGCGGAGCTGGGAATCCCGGTGAGGATGCATAGAATTCCCGATATGATGAGCGCCCCGCCGAAAAGGCGGCGCAGCGAGACGCGGTCCGCCACCATCCCGAAAATAATTTTCCCGGTCCCGTACGCGAGGGTGAAAGCGCTGAGCACAAAGCCGACCTGGTAGAGCGACCATCCCTCCTCCGTGACGAAACGGGCGGAGACCACTTTGAGGTTATTGCGGGTGGTGTAGGCAAACACATAGCCGATATACACGACGAGGAAAACGTGGGCACGCCAGCGGTAGTAATCCGGGGCCGGGGTGGGGCCCGGTGGGAACCGCGTGGCGGCCATCATCCCTCCTTTTGGTGTATGCGGCGCGTGGGCGCGTGGAAACTGGCATTCGCGCGGGCAACCTTGCCCACCCGCCGCCAGCTGGCGCACGCGATGGCGTAAAATCACATTGGAAACTGACAGTCAGTTTACCTAGGATAAGGCGAGAGCGGGTACTCGCCCCGCTTGTTATCCCGCGCGATGGAAAGGAGCGCTTATGGCTCGCCGGCTTGCCGATGATCTGGCTGACCACCTGCGCGAACGTATCCTTTCCGGAAATATCGCGCCGGGGGAGCGCCTGGCCGAAGCCGCGATTGCGGAGGAGTATTCGGTGGCGCGTTCCACCGCCCGCATCGCGGTGGAATCGCTTATCGCGGATGGATTAGTGGAGCGCGAAGCGCGTAAACACCCGCGGGTCGTGACCGTGCGCAGCTCCGAAATTCCGGAGATTGTGGCGCTCTTGGATATCAGTGAATCCCTGGCCCTGGCGCGGATTATGGCCGGCCACCCGGATCTGCGCCCGCTGCGCGCGGCCCGCGGGGAGCAACCCAGTCGGGTGCTGCACACCCTGGTGGAAGTGTCCGGTTCCAAACGCCTGGAAATACTCCACCGCCCGCTCACGTTCCACACTATTTTGTATGCGGCTAGCTGCGCTGATGCCGCTTCTCCGAATACCGGGGTGCGCGGCACCGATACCGGCCGCGCTCATACCAGCCATCCCGCGGTTGAAGATCCCGCCGTGGCTCAGTCTCAACATCAGCTGATTGACGCGGTTTTGCTCGGGCAGGAGAGCGCCTGGGAGGCGCTACGCGCTTTGCAACGGGCGCGCCAGGCCCGGCTCGGCGTGGAGGCGGGCGCGGCGCTTTCGGGTACCGGCGGCGTTAGCCAGCAAAAGGCAAGGTAGGCTGGCCGGCTACCGGTCCGTCCATCCACCACAGTGCTCCCGCGCCCCGCGAATCATCATTTTCGCGCGAGACGGTCACGAAAACATCCTTGCCGTCCTTCCCGCCCAGGGTTACCGCGGTGGTCCCGGTGACCGGGAGTTGGTATTCCTGCACGGTCTGTCCGCTCGGATCAAGTACGCGGATGATTCCAGCCCGGTTGAGGGCTACCCACACACTTCCTTCGCTATCCACAGTCAGCCCGTCCGGGCTCGCGCCTTCCACGCGGTGGAAGTCGCTGCGGTGGTGGAGGTTGCCTGCGTCGTCGACCTCAAAAACAGAAATGGCGCGCGTGGAGGTGTCGATGTAGTAGGCGCGGGTGCGGTCTGGCGAAAAGCCGATGCCGTTCGAGGTGGTGACCGAATCCAGCACCACGCTGACCTCGAGGGCGGGGGAGATACGGTAGAGACGCGCGGTACCGCGGGTGGTGGCATCGCGCGTATACGGCATGGAGCCGGCGTAGAGGTAGCCCCACGGGTCCGCGGTGCCTTCGTTCATGCGGTAAGCCGGGCTGTTCCACAGGGTGGTGGCTTCGCGCGGGGCGGCCGTGGCGGTATCGGCTAAGGCCAGGCCGCGTTCGGTGGCGACGACGTAACCTCCGCCGGTGCGCGGGCGCACAAATGCTGCGATTTTCGAGCCGGTGGCCAGGCGATCCACCCCGCCATCGCTACGCAGGGTAAGCAGATCGCCGGCGAGCATATCCACGAAACGCAGCCCGCCCCAGGAACTCGACCACACCGGGCCTTCGGCGTGGAAAGCAACCACGTCGGTAATTTGTTCAAAAGCCATGGTCTCCAGCGTAGGCGAGCGCGCCGAGGCTGGCTAGCCGCACACGGTAGCGCGCCGAGGCTGGCTAGCCGCACACGGGTAGTGCGCCGGGTCTAGTTAGCCGCACACGGTAGTGCGCCCGCTACGCGGTAATGAAGCCGAGCACCCCGCTCGCCGCCAGCACAACGACGATTGTGAGGAGGGCGAGTAACCCGAGGGAATACGCAGCGCCGCGGCGCAGAAGCTCGGGTTCGCTACCCGGGGCGCGCACCGCGGTAGCCGCAATCGCGAGGTTTTGCGGGCTCACGATTTTCCCGAGCCCGCCCCCGAGCTGGTTGGCGGCCAGGAGGAGATGCGGGTCGATGCCGGCCCCGGCCGCGGCGGTGGCTTGCAGGTTCCCGAAGAGTGCGGCCGAGGAGGTGGCCGAGCCGGTCACCGCGGTGCCGATCCAACCCAGGAACGCGGAGAGCGCCGCGAAAGCGGTGCCGGCCAGGGCCATGAAAGCGCCGATGGCCTGGGTCTGACCGGAGAAATTCATGACGTAGGCGAGGGCCATAATGGTGGCAATCGTTCCCACGGTGACGGCCAGGTTCGCCACGGTGGCACCCAGGGTAGCCAAGCCGGTGCGGAAAGAATAGGGGTAACGCCCGCCGGAGGAGCAGCGTGCGTACACGGCAGTGACCACCACTCCGGTGAGGAAAAGCATTGTCCCCGGGGAGGAGAGCCAGTTGAACGTAAAGGTGGTGGTGCTCAGAGCGTTACCGGCCTGGTCCACCAGGTGCCCGTGCAGGCCGGGCCAACCGAAGCTGATATCGGTTTGGGCCAGGAATTCGATGCGGCGCGGGCCGGTCGGGCCGGGCACGGTGACCCGCCACAACTTCGTGACCGCGAGGACCACCACAACCAGCAGGTAGGGAAGCAATCCCAAAAATACCCTGCTCGCGGAAATCTTCTCGCGGGCGGGGGCACTGGCGAATTCGGCCGGGGTGTGGGCCGGGTGCCAGCGCGTGAGCAGCACTGCCGTGAGCGCGAAGGAGAGGAGGGAGGCGATCACCGCGATAAGTTCGTGCGAAATGAAATTCGAGGCGATCACGTGCCCGGCCACCATGCCGATTCCGGCGGTGAGGGCCACCGGCCAGGTGTCTTTTACCCCGCGTTTGCCATCCACGATAAAGACGAGGAGGAGGGGAACGCCCACGGCTACCACGGGGATAATGCGCCCGGCCACCGCGGCTACGTCCATGGGATCGGCCACCCCGCCCATGCGGGCCACGGTGGTGAGGGGGATACCCATCGCGCCCAGGGCCACGTTAATACCGTTGCCCACCATGGTGGCCAGCGCGGCCTTGACCGGGGGCAAGCCGATGGCAAGTAGCATGGCGCAGCTGATGGCTACCGGCGCGCCAAAACCGGCCAGCCCTTCGATGAGGCCGCAGAAAATGAAGCCGATGAGGATGGTTTGCACTCGCATATCACCGCGGCCCAGCGCTGCGAAAACGGCCTGGACGTCTTTGCTGCGCCCTGAACTTTCGGTGAGGTTATACAGCCACACCGCCATGATGACGATGTAGCAAATGGGGAAGAGTCCGAATGCCGCTCCTTGGAGTGCGGAGAGCCCCGCTAGCTCAGCTGGCATCCCGAAACCGGTCACGGCGATGACCAGGGCCAGACCGAGGGAAATAAGGGAGCACCAGTGGGTGGCGACGGAAAATACTCCCAGGAGCACGAAGAACACCAGGAGCGGAAGCGCCGCCAGGAGGGCGGAAAGCCACAGTTGGCCGCCGACCGCATCGGGCGCGGGCGTGAAGGTAGCGCTGGTGAGGAGCGTGGAAGGGGGGAAGAGTGCGGAAAGCGGGCTCGGTACGGCGAGCAGCGCGGGGCTACAAGGCATTCCTTTATCGTACCGGGGCGGGAGCTGCCTTTATGATGACCTTATGGCTAGCCCGGACGTGAGATTATCCGCCGCGATGCGCGCGGCGCTGGCGCAAGATGCGCGGCTGGCTCTGCCGCATTGCGGGCACGGAGAACCCGTTGCGATGCAGGCACGCTACGAAGCCGAGCACCGCTGGTGGAATGAAGGCGGCTCGGAAGTGGCCTGGCACGCGGAGCAGCTTTCTACCCGGCACGGCGTGGTCCCGGTGCGCTTTTATCGGCCCGGATGCCGGTCACTTTCACCCGCGGGATCAGGTACGACGACGCAGTTCCCGGCGGGTGCCACCCGGCCTATCATCGTGTATCTGCACGGCGGGAGTTACTGTGTGGGCAGTCCGGCCACCCATGACCGCCTCACCCGCGAACTTGCCGCGGCTACCGGATGCGTGGTGGTCAGCGTGGACTATACGCTGGCGCCCCGAGCGCGCTATCCGCGCATATCTGAGGAATGTGAGGATGCGGTTGTGGAGCTGGCCCGGCGATACCCCGGGTATCCCATCGTGCTGGCGGGGGATTCGTGCGGGGCAACCTTGAGCCTGGGAACCTGGTGGCGGCTAGCGCGGCGGGCTGGTGAGGATGGGGCCGGTGCGGATGCGTGCCAGCGCGCGGCCCGGAGGCTGGCTGCTAAGCCGATAGTCGCGCTCGTTTTGTACTACGGTGAATATGGTTTGCCCGCCGCTGCCGTGCCGCCCGATAGCGTAAGCGGTGCCGATGGCACAGGCGGCGCCGATGGTATGAGTCCCGCTGACCGCGCCTACTATGATTCCCTCTACTTTTCTTCTCCCACCGAACGGGCCGCGGCCCCGGATATTGCGCTGCTGCGCACCGAGCTGCGCGGTTGCCCTCCCGTTTTCCTCGCGGCCGGGGAGTGCGATCCGCTCGTGGCCGATACCCGGGCCCTCGCCGCGCATCTCGAGGCACGCGCCGTGCGCACGCACCTGGAGGTCGTCCCCGGGGTGATGCATGCTTTTCTCCAGCGGGTGCGGTTACTGCCCGAAGCTGAGCGCATCATCGCTCATACCGCAGCGTTTCTAGCTGACGTTCTGGACCGCTCTGGCGGTCGCACCCGCAGCAATCGGTAGGTGGTAGCGGCCAGCAACTTCCTGGGCGAGGCCGTCCTCGATGAGTGAGGCGAGGGCGGGAACGAATCGCTTTTCACTCAGGTGGCTAGCCCGAAGCAAGTCCGGGCGAGTATATCCACCACGGTGTTCACGCAAAACCGCCATGATTTTTCCGCGTGCTTCCCGCTGGGTTCCGGTGAATTTCTGGGTGGTGCGCGGGGCGGCATTCTGTGGTTTCCCAGCCGCTAGCCAGCGGCATTCCGCGCGCAGCGGGCATATTGCGCAAGCTGGTTCGCGTGCCGTGCACACCAGGGCACCCAGCTCCATCAGAGCAGCGTTCCAGCGTGCCGCGCCCGGACCGTCCGCGGGAACAAGCGCATCGGCCAGGGTGCGTTCCCGGACTGTTTGATGGGCGGGCGGCAGAGCGACGCCGTCGTACACCCGCGCGAGCACCCGGCGGATATTCGTATCGAGCACAACTGAGCGTTGCTGAAAGGCGAAGGCGAGGAGGGCGTCGGCCGTATAGGGACCGATGCCGGGGAGCGCAAGGAGGTCCTCGCGGGTGCGCGGGATCTGGCCGCCGTGCCGTTCCACCAGGGCGATGGCGCATTCGCGCAGGCGCAGGGCGCGGCGTGGGTAACCGAGGCGCCCCCACATAATGAGCACATCGGCGGGCGCGGCCGCGGCGAGGTCGGCTGGGGTGGGCCAGCGTTCCAGCCAGGCCCGCCAGGCGGGTGCGACCCGGGCGACGGGGGTTTGTTGGCTCATCACTTCGCATACGAGAATCGCCCACGGGGAAGTGCCGGGCGCGCGCCACGGTAGTGGCCGCGCTGCGCCGTCGTACCACGATAAAAGATTCTTGAGCATTATCTGTAGTGTGCCGGAAACGCGGGGAATATGCACGTTTTGGTACCGTGGATCCGTGAAAGAAACGGGCGGAGAGCGCCGCGCGCACAAGCGGCCCACGGGTGCTGCGCCGCGGCGTGGCCGCGAGCAGCGGGAGGATCAGGCTGGGCGAGCCGCGCGCATGAAGCGCGGGGAGAATCAGCGCGAGCGCCCGGTTCGCGGAAAAGAGCGCGGCTCGGAGCGTCGCGCAGCCCCTTCGGCAGCATCGGAGCGCGGGCAGCGCAGCAACCGGGCGGGCATGCCGGCAGCTCGGCAGCGCGCTGGCGAAGTACGTACCGGGCAGTCGCGCGGTGATCAGAAGCGCGGCGGGCAACAAAGGTCAGCTCAGCAGGGTGTAAGCCGGCAGCGGCGAAACCCCCGGGATCACGTAAACCGGGAGCGCGTCAATCGGGAGCGGGCGGGCCAAGCACGAGCGGGTCAAGAGCGGGAAATTCGGGAGCGTCGTGCGCGGGAACGTACTTCCCGGGAGCGCGCGCCCCGGGAACGCGCTGGGCAGGCGCGTGCCGGGCAGCGCACTAGCCGGGAACGCCCGGCACCTACCCGGCGGCGTCGTACGTTGCCGGCCGGATCGCGGCAGCAGAGGCAGGTCCGGGAAAAGGCTACGATTCTCGCCCGTTTGGAGCCGAAGCATTGGTTGTGGATTTTCGCTGCGCTCGCGGTGGTTATTGGTGCGGTTGTGACGTTTAGGTTCGCGGCTTCGCGCTCTCAGGAACATGCGGAAGCTCAGGCTGCGGTTCCGACGGCTTTTTATGAGCCGGTGGCCTGCACTCCGGATATGCTGCGGATGCGGGTGACGAATAATGAACGCGGTGCGGGAGCTCCGGTGTCTTTCTCCGTGGAGCTGACGAATAAGTCGACCACGAATCCGTGTTATGTGGATGCCGGGTGGGGCAACCTTAATGTGTCGATTACTTCCGGCGGGCACCAGGTGGCGAATACCGCGGCCTGCCGGGCCGGGGAGGAACACCGGCGTTTGCTGCTGGATCGTGGGATGGATGCCGTGACCACGGTGACGTGGCCGGGCGGGAACGAGGGCGCCGGGTGCGGTAGCTCGGGTTCGCTATCTACGCCGGGCACGTACAAGGCGGAAGCTATTTTTGCCGACGGCGCAGCTTCTCCCGCGACCGCGGTTTTTGAGCTGATGACCGGGGGCGGGGCGCAACCCGCTCGTCCGAATGATGAGGCCGGTTCTGAAGCGAGTACGGACGCCAGCCCGGCTCCTAGCACGGAGGCGAATCCCGCTGCGAACGGTGCGGAAGGCGCGCAAGGTGATCCTCAAGGAACGGCACCCGCTCCGGAAACTGGTAACGGAGAAGGCGCCGAGGCACCTGCCCCGGAGGGTGATTCTGAAGCTGCAAACTAACTAGCTAACCAGCTAGCTAGCCAGATCCTGCCGGTTGCTCTACTGCCTATGTGCGGTGGCTACCTCCTATTCGGTGGGGAGCACCGATTCCAGGGCCTGGCGTATATCCGCGCAGCGCTGCACCCGAATCCCCTCGGGTAGTTTCGAGCTATCAGTGCGTTCGGGCACAATCGCGAGGGTGAAACCGAGCCGTGCGGCTTCGTTGAGGCGTTGGGGGAGCCCGGTAACCGGGCGGAGCTCTCCGGTTAGGGCAACTTCCCCGATGGCGATCACTCCGGGGGCGAGTGGCAGATCCACGTAGGCCGAGGCCAGCGCCAAGGCAATAGCGGCATCCGCAGCCGGTTCACTGGCCTGCGCCCCACCCACCGTGGACACAAAAATATCTTTCTGATCCAAACTCAAGCCCAGGCGTGACTGGAGTACCGCGACCATCATGGCCACCCGTGCGGAGAGCACCCCGGAATTGGTGCGCTGCGGCCGCCCGGAAGCAGGTACCACCAGCCCCTGTACTTCCACCGGCATGGGCCGCCGCCCTTCGAGAGTCATGGATACGCAGGTGCCGGGCACCGTGTGATCACGGGCGGAGAGGAACAACCCGGACGGATCGGGAAGCCCCACAATTCCATTTTCGGTGAGTTCAAAACACCCCACTTCATCGGTAGCGCCGTAGCGGTTCTTCACCGCGCGTACCAGGCGCAGCCGCGAGTGTTTATCCCCTTCAAACTGGCACACCACATCAACCAGATGTTCCAGAACGCGAGGCCCGGCAATGGAGCCATCTTTCGTGACGTGCCCGACCAACACCACCGGTAGGCCGTGCGTTTTGGCCACGCTCACGAGCGCCGCGGTGACGGCCCGCACCTGCGCCGGGCCACCGGCCGTTCCAGCTACCTCCGCATCGGCCAAGGTTTGCACCGAGTCCACGATAAGCAGGGAAGGCCGGGCATTCTCAATATGCCCCAGAGCTCGCCCGATATCACTTTCCGAGGCAAGAAGCAGATGTTCATCCATCGCCCCGATGCGTTCCCCGCGCAGGCGCACTTGGGATGCGGATTCCTCCCCGGAGATATAGAGAACCGGCGCCCGCCCCGCGCCCGCAGCAGCGCGCGCGGCCTTCGCCGCCACATCCAAGAGCAAGGTAGATTTCCCCACTCCCGGTTCCCCGGCGAGCAATACCACTGCCCCGGGAACTAAACCACCCCCGAGTACCCGATCCAATTCAGATACCCCGGTAGGGATTTTTTGCGCGGCGGTAGCCGGCACGGAGGTAATAGGTTGCGCCGGTGAGGTAGGGGCTAACGCGGCCGGAGCTGCTGAGGGCGCGGCCGGACTCTGCTGCTCAAGCGTGCCCCACGAGCCGCACCGCGCGCAGCGGCCCATCCATTTGCCGGTGGACCACCCACACTCGCTGCATTCGTACACGGTTGCCGGTTGTTTTGCCATGCCTCCATCCTAGAGGGGGCCTCCGACATAAAAATCGCTACCGAGCTGAACCCACCGCAGGAATCCAGCCCTGCCTGTTGGCGAACTCCTCCAGCAACTCGGTATCGCCAGACACAATAATCGTGTCATCGGCCCCGATGAGGGTGTCCTCGGTGGCGTACTCGAAGGGTTGGTTCGGGGCCTTCACCCCGATAATCCGCACCCCGAAACGCTCGCGAATACGCGATTTTGCGATGGTGAAGCCGCGAATTTCCCGCGGCGGCCGCATTTTCACGATGGAGAAGCCGTCCTCCATCTCGATATAGTCGAGCATTCGGCCTGAGACCATATGTGCCACGCGCGTTCCGGCGTCGTACTCCGGATAAATAACGTGGTGCGCGCCGATGCGTCGCAAAATCCGCCCGTGCGCACGCGAAACCGCTTTCGCCCAAATCTGCGGAATCCCCAGGTCAACCAGGTTCGCGGTCACCAGCACGGAGGCCTCCAACGAGGTCCCCACGCCCACCACGGCCACGGTGAAATCCCCGGCGCCCACCTGGTCGAGCACCTCCATGCTGGTGGCGTCACCTTCCACCGCCCGCAGGCGGTGGCTCCAGCGCTGCGCGGTATCGGGATTCTTTTCGACGACGAGCACGTCACGCCCCAAATCATCGAGCGTGGTGGCGATAGCGGTCGAAAAACGCCCCAGCCCCACCACGAGGATGGCTTGTTCATCGCGCGTATCCGGCATAGCCGCCCTTTCTCCGGTCACAATATCTCTGGCTCGTAGTCTAACGCTCCGCGTCAAAATTCTTGTCGTAAGCCCGTGTCACCATAGAGTCATGCAGCAACCCTGCGTAAACATACTCAACCGATATCGAAGAAAGGTAGGTCATTATGGAACAGTATCTCGTGGTACGTGAAATATCTCGATGTAAAAGATGAAGGTTTGTCACGGGAACACTCGTGATGGGAACTTCGCACGGTTTAGGATAAAGGCATCCGCCGGTTATCGGCCCGGGTAGGTAGGGGATGTTATGAAGGATTGGCGCGCGCTTGCGCTAGGCCTTATCAATGCGCTCGTAGTGGCCGCGATTGGCGGCGGGGTTGCTTATCTGACGGTCACCCTTCTCAACCACATTTTCCCGCCGGCAACCCCGAATGCCATTGCCCCGGCCATAGTGGTCGCGGTGCTTATGTTCATCTCTTCTTTGCGCAGTATTTTTAGGAACGACGGCGGCGCAGCCGGCACGAAACACCGTGGCTCGCGTAGGTAAATTCTGGGATTAGCGGCGTACCAGCTCAGCCAATAATCGGTCGTTCCTCGGGCAGCCGGATGGTGCGGCGTCGTGACCGTAGCGCCAAAGCGGCCGCGAGCGTCATCGTGCCCGTGCGCCCAAAGAACATGAGGAGCACCAGCACAAACTTCGCGCTCGCCGGCAGTGCCCCGGTGATCCCGGTGCTTAAACCGCAGGTAGCGAAAGCTGAAATCACCTCAACCAGAATCTCGGAGAAGGTGAAATTCGTCAGCTGAAGCAGTGCCACCGAACCGGTCACCACCATGATCCCGCCGGCGAAGGTCGCTGCGATAGCCAGGCGCAACACCTCGGCAGGGATACGCTTACCGAAAGCTTCCGTATCGCGATCACCCCGCGCCTCGGCGCGAATGGCCAGCAAAAGCACCGCGAAAGTCGTTACCTTAATGCCGCCTGCCGCAGAAGCTGAACCGCCACCGATAAACATGAGGGAGTCCAGGAGAATCCACGACGTTTCACCCATTGCCCCCACATCGATTGTGGTCAAGCCCGTGGAACGCGCATCTACCGAAAGTGTGAGCGCGGCGTTGATTTTATCGGCTACCGCCAGATTGCCCAGGGTATTCGGGTTATTCCATTCCAGGACCGCCAGGAAAACCGCGCCGAGCACCGCCAAGCTGATATAGGTCACCAGCGTGATTTTCGTGGTCACAGACCATTTGCGCGGGCGGGCACGATGACGCCACATATCCAAGACCACCGGGAAGCCAATGGCCCCGGCAACAGTCCCCAAAATAATCGGGATAGTCAGCGCCCACTGACCCACATACGGGCTCACGCCCTCGGGCATGATCACGAAGCCGCCGTTATTAAAGATGGAGACTGCCATGAAATAGGAATGCGAGAGAGCGTGAAGGAGGGCCTCGCCATTACGCAAGAAGAAGGGGAGGAGGGCCAGGAATAAGATGGCCTGCGCCGTCGAGGCCACAATAATAACCGCGCGCAGCAGCGTACCCACTTCGCCCAGGCTCGATTGATTTTCTTCCGCGGTGAGCATGCGTTGGGTGAGCCCCACGTGTCTCGAAACCGCCCGCCCCAGAATCGAGGCGAGTGTCATGACGCCCAAGCCACCCACAATGAGCCCGAAAGAAATGAAAAGCTGTCCCCAAACCGACCAATACGTGGCGGTATCAACCGTCACCAAACCGGTCACACATACGGAGGACGTCGCGGTAAAGAGTGCATCAATAAAAGGAGCGCTCTTTCCCGTGGTGGTAGCCAAGGGCAAAGACAGTGCGGCGGTGAGAAGCAAAATAATGAGCGCGAAGATCAACAGAGCCAAACGAGCTGGCCGATCCCGCGCCACTCGATCCACGCGCCCACCCGCAGCCGCCAGGCGATCACGCCAGCTCAGGCGTGCGGATGCCACCTCAGGGTGTGCTGCCATGGGCGTCCTCCGGGTCCTCGAGCTACCGGCTGCGGCCAAGAAAAGCGCCGCGTACCTGTTCCGTAGTATATTCCCCTGCCGTCAAGATCATGGTTAAAAAGCTGTGAACGCTGAGAATATGGGATATCCTTGCTGTAGCTGTTGCCGATGTGGCAAAAAATTACTCCAGGATGATGGGATGAACCAGATGCAGATGCCTTCGTCTCCGCAGTTTTACACCGTCGCGGAAGTGGCTGAATTGACGCGTGTCTCGAAGATGACCGTCTATCGCATGGTTCACGCCGGCGATCTGCCGGCCGTGCGGGTGGGAAGTTCCTACCGGGTACCCGCCAGCGCCGTCGAAGCGCTCCTGTCCGGAAATAGCGCCCCGCAACAGCGCGTGGTGGGGGAATAGTTCGGCGCGCGGCCGGTACGGCGTCGTTACCCGAAACGGTGGCGGTCCGGAGCGGTTGTGAATTTAACCGTGTTCTGATTCACGCGCTACGCATAGGCGGGCGCGGGCCGGTAAGATACTGTGATGTTCCATCGGGGCGATTCCCCGCGATCTAGTTTTGGAGGTGCCTGTGGGTTCCGTTATTAAGAAGCGCCGCAAGCGTATGTCGAAGAAAAAGCATCGTAAGCTGCTGCGTAAAACTCGCCACCAGCGTCGGAACAAGAAGTAGTTCCCCGCGTGCGGAAGGGCCTGGATGTCCGGGCCTTTTTGTTTTGGTACGGCGATACCGTAGAAAATCGGTAAGTGAAAGTGCTCACATATTTATGAGGTATTGCCCGGATGAACCTTGACAATTCGGGCAAAGATACATATCAATATGACTATTGAGGTAAGGCTCGCCTTTCTTAAAAAGAGAATGTAACTCTGAGTTATGTTCGTACAAAGGTGTACTTCACATGATGCTATGGTTTGCGGTGTTGCACAGGCATGCAGATGCCGGGTGCGGCACCGTGAAACAGCACCGCTTAAGGCCTTTCGCCCCAGCGTTCCCACGTGGGAAAATGAGGAGAAGTGGCATCATCGTTCACCCGGTGGAAGCCGGGTGCGTTGCGTCCGGCGCGGGCGCAACGACGTAATGAAGACTCGCACGTCCCGTGTGAGTTGCCGTTAATGTCACGACGTGACATCGTGCCTGACGAAGGGAAGAATCTCATGGCCGCGGAAGTTCGCTGGCTTTCTGAAGAGGAACAATTTGCCTGGCGCGCGTATCTGCGCGCGACAGCCGTGACCGCAGAGGCGCTTAATCACGCACTCATGGTCAATTACAATTTGTCATTGAACGAATATGACGTTCTCGCCCGTCTCTCCGAGGCGGAAAATCGCTGCATGCGGATGTCGACTCTCGCTGATGTGATGGTACATTCCCGCTCGCGGCTCACCCACACCGTCCGCCGCCTCGAGGCGCGCGGCTTGGTAGCCCGTTCCGCCAACGCGCATGACCGGCGCGGGGTGGATTGCACTCTCACCGATGCTGGTTTCGCGCTGCTCGAGAAGGCGGCCGCCACCCACGTCATGTCAGTTCGCGCTCACCTCGTGGACAAACTCGGTCACGATGACTTTCTCAAGATGGGCGAGCTGTGTGCCCGCCTCGTGGGTAACCCCGCGGATATTTGGTAGACGTTCGGGCACGCCGGTCGGAGTGAGCTCCCCCAGGGAACTTAGCTTTGTCCGGCCGGCAGCTCCCGGTGCCGTAGACTGGCATCATGATTGACGTAACAGTTGTTCACCTGGTCCGCCACGGAGAGGTGGATAACCCCAGCGGCGAACTTTACGGCCGCCAACCCGGTTTTCACCTCACCGATCTGGGCCGGGAGATGGCCGGCAGCGTTCGGGATTTCTTTCGCGGGCATGATGTCCGCGCGGTGATATCCTCTCCGCTCGAACGGGCTATTGAAACTGCCACACCTACCGCGCACCTCTTCGACCTCGAGATTAGCACCGACGCCAATCTCATCGAAGCGGGCAATAATTTCGAGGGCATCAACGTCAACCGGAATCGGTGGATCTTGGCCTCCCCGAAATTCTGGCCGTGGTACATCAACCCCTTCCGGCCCTCCTGGGGTGAGCCATATACGGATATCGCAGCGCGTATGACGAATGCGGTGCGCAGCGGGCTCGCAGCAGCGCGCGGCGGCGAAGCGGTACTTGTGTCCCATCAGCTTCCAATTTGGACGCTGCGCTCCTTCGTGGAGGGGCGCTCCCTCGCCCACGACCCGCGCCGGCGCCAGTGCGCGCTGTGTTCGGTGACCTCGTTAACATTCCAGGGCACCAGTTTGGTGGCGGTGGATTATGCCGAACCCGCGGCTGAACTCCTGGCCCGGGCACGCGATATCACGCCGGGGATCTCCGCGGCTGATGAAAACCGCGGAGACTGATCTGGAACTCCGCGGGAGTTACGGTGGCTAGACGCTAACGGAAGCGTGTGCCGCGCGGTTCCGCGCGGCGGCTAGTCCTGCGCGGGCCGCGTGGGTTGCGACCCTTCAGAACCCTCAGAATCCTCGGGATTATCCGGGTGCTTTCCGGTCGCTTCGGGCTTGCTTGTTCCGTGAGACTCACCCGCGGTGGGGGAGTTCGATGCGGCGTCGTTCTCACGCTGTTGCCGTTCCCATTCGCGGAAACGGTTTTCCGCGTCCAAGCGGGACAGGAAGTCCGGATCGTCGTCGGGTGCAACGGGGCGACGGCGCCGCTGCGAAGAGGAGCGACCCCGCCCAAAAGAACCGAGTGAGATATTTTGCTGCGGGAACTTGACCGGGAAAGAAAAAGCGATCCATAGCAGTGACCCGAGAACCGGCACCAGAACCGTGAGGGCGAGCCATGCCGGCTTACGCAGTCGGCCGGGCATGCGGGTGGTGTCTGTGCGGATGACGTCAATGATGCCGTAAATCCAGATGCTGATGGCAAGAAGTGCCATAATTACTCGGGCCATGCCACCATCTTAGTCGTTCGCACCGGAGGCTACAGCCGCCTAGACCAAGAGCGAACTGGCCCAGAAAGACACCAGGACCGCCAACGCGAAAGCGAGCTCGGTAATGCCGGTGGTTTTTAGCACCGGGATGAGACCCCGCCCCTGCGCGCGGGAAGGACCGCGGCTCAGCATCCGCCAGCTATTGCGGAAAGCAATAGCGAAGGCGGGTAGATAAAGGAGGAGGGAGGCCTGGTGGGTGCTCGGCGCCAAAGCCAGAACGACGCCGCATCCCATCGCCACCGCGAGCATCACAACATAGACGCGCCGTGCCCAGGTATCGCCCAAGCGCACCGCGAGGGTATGTTTCCCGGTGACGGCGTCGGTGGGAATATCGCGAATATTATTGGCCATGAGGATGGCGCAGGCAATGAGGCCAACGGCGCTAGCGGCAACCCAGGCTTGCCAGGGCACCGTACCTCCCTGGATATAGACGGTGCCGGCGGTAGCTACCAGACCGAAGAAAATGAAAACAAAAACTTCGCCCAGGCCCATATATCCGTAGGGGTGGCGCCCGCCGGTATAGAACCAGGCGGCTAGCAGTGCTGCCACGCCCACTCCGATCAGCCACCACTGCCCGCACCAGGCAATAATGATGAGACCCACGAGCGCCGCGAGGGCAAAGCAGGTGAGGGCCACCGCGAGCACCACCCCCGGGCGTACCGTTCCGCCACCCGTGAGGCGGGGCGGGCCGGTGCGGTGATCATCAGTGCCGCGGATCCCGTCGGAATAGTCGTTCGCAAAATTCACGCCGATCTGCAAGAGCAGAGCGAGAACGAAAGCCAAGGCAAGAATCGGGCCGTATAGCGTCCCTTCCCACAGCGCGATTCCAGCCCCGGCGATCACGGGGGAAACACTCGCGGGAAGGGTGCGAACGCGCGCACCTTCGAGCCAATCAGTAACAGTTGCCACGGCCGCTTATTCTATCGAGAGGAACCCCTTGAGCGCATCACCCGCACCGCGAGGGATTTACGCCGGGTACTCCGGGTGCAAAGCCACGCCGCCCGGGGCTCCGGGCACGGAAGGATGATGCGGGATATCCGAGGCGTGCGGGGTGAGGTATCCCGTTGCCATCGTTTCGGGCGGGCGGGTGCGGAACAACCGCGAGAAAGCTTCCACCACGAGGCCGAGGCCAATCCCGATGAAAATGAGGTACCAGTGCAGGTCGTAACTGGCGCTGGCCAGCTCCATTCCCTGCGCCGTCATCTTGGCCGAACCGCGGGTGATACCCCAGATCACCGCGGTGGTTGCCCCGAATCCGAAAGGCATAACCGTCCAGGCGATAGCACCAAATTCCATGCGCGGATCGCGCGAACGGCCCCAGCGGTAGGCCGTCCACACCAGGGCGAGAGCCATCGAGATCATCGCAACGATGGCGGGGACGGTAGCCAGGTGCTCCCAGAGCAGCAGCGTGGTATCACCCTGGGCATTCGGCCCCATTCCCACGCCGGTGGCGTCATACATCGCGGCGAAGGAGGCCCCCACCGCCCCGAACATGGTCATAACTCCGGTGGTGAGGAAGAAGGGGAAGGCCACGAGGAGCAGCTCGATACTTGCATCCTTGCGGACGATGAGGTCAATTCCGAAAGCGAGGGCGGAAATGCAGCTCACCAGGATAAAAGCGGTGAAGGCCAGGCGTACCGCGTGCGCGTAGGTGGGAATGGAGGAAGCGGCCGTGAGGGTGAAGCGGTTACGCGGCGTGGATTTCACCGTGGTCATGCGCCCAAATCCGGCGGCGAATAGTCCGAGCGGAAGGCAGGTGAGCGCCGTGAAAAGAGGGCTTGCCTGCAAGGCAAGTGGCGGAATCGCCTGGCCCATGAAGGAACCGCCGGGGCTCAGATCCACCTGCATGAACGCAGCTAGCCCGGCACCGATGGCCGCCAGCACGCCTGCCGATACCCAGGCCGGAATCCATACCAGCAGGGTGGAATTTCGCTTGCCCCGACCCACCCACTGGTTGAGGAAGTAGATGATGAGACCGATGAGGAGGGTGAGGGTGAGAGCGGGAACGAAGAAACTTATATCAAAAAGATTCGGTTCCGCCACGACTCTCGCGGTGCCGCCCAGGGCCAGCAGCAAGGTAAGGGCCGCCCACTTCGGGGCGGTGAGGATCTCAGCGAGGTTCACCCCGCCCATGTCGAGACCGCTCATGCCGCTCATGCCGCGCAGCCCGAGCCACGCGAAGAAGAGCGTGATAAGGAAGGTGACCGCCACCGCGATCACGGGGCTGAGCAGAGCTACAACCCAGGTACGGGCGCCAAAATCGCGGCGCACATCGGCCAGCAGCGGCGGTGTCATAGCTGGCATAGACGTGGGCAGGGACATTATGACTCCTCAATTCGTGACTTCTTTTTCAGTCTAGTCGCCGCTTGACGGAAAATCGCCGGTTTGAGGTCCCGCGGGGCGCCCGCAGAACCCGCGGACTCCCCGTGGATGCGCCCCGGCTGGAATTTCACTCTTGCCAAATACGCCCAAGCTGGTTGAATAGAGGGCATGTCTGCACGTGCACAACTCAGCAAAGATCCGCGCGCCGTCGCCGGAATGTTCGACCAGGTCGCTCCGCGCTACGACCTGAGCAATGACCTGCTTAGCTTCGGGCAGGTGCGGCTGTGGCGCCGCTACGTCACCGAAGCTCTGCGTATTGAGGAGGGGATGGAGATCCTCGACCTGGCCTGCGGGACCGGCACCTCCACCGAACATTTTGCCCGGGTAGGGGCGCGTGTGGTGGGTGCCGATTTTTCGGATGGAATGCTCGAGGTTGCACGCCTGCGCCACCCTGATCTGCGTTTTGTGCAAGCCGATGCCTGCGATCTTCCCTTCGCGGATAACACGTTCGACGCCGTGACCATTTCCTACGGCCTACGTAATATCCACGATCCCCTGCGGGCCCTCCACGAAATGGCCCGCGTGACGCGCCCGGGCGGGCACGTGGTTATCGCGGAATTTTCCACGCCGACCTGCGCGCCTTTCCGCACCCTCTACCACGGCTACCTGCGCCACGTACTCCCGCGGGTGGCAGCCCTGGCCTCCTCGGACGGTCCGGCCTACGCCTATCTCATGGAGTCGATTATCGACTGGCCCGATCAACGCACGCTGGCCGGTTGGCTGCACGAAGCCGGGTGGCGCGACGTTGAATACCGTAATATGTGCAACGGGATCGTTGCGCTGCACCGCGCTACCCTGCCGGCGGCACACTGAGGCATCGGGCCGCGGGCCGGCGCACCATCGGAAAGCTAGGATTGGCTATCGTGAAAGACCTGACTGTCGAAGAGCTACTCACCCGTGTGGGGGAGCGGCTCGGCGTCGTCGAAAATAAGCTGGACGCGGCCACGCGTTTTGGTGACCTGCGCGTGGATCCGATCACCACGTATCTTGCCGAGGCGGGTGGGAAGCGGATGCGGCCGGCCTTGGCCTTGCTCTGCGGGTATGTGGGCCCGGAGCCGGAATCCGAGCGGGTCGAGCACGTGGCGGTGGCGATGGAGCTCACGCATCTGGCCTCGCTTTATCACGATGACGTCATGGATGAAGCTCCGCTGCGGCGCGGGGTCCCGGCCGCGCATCGCAATTACGGGAATTCCGCGGCGATTATGGCCGGAGATATTCTCTTTTCGCGCGCCTCGTCCATGATGGCGGACCTGGGGCCGCGGGCGGTTAAAGATTACGCGGAAACTTTCCGGCGCCTGTGCACCGGGCAGCTGCTGGAAACCGTGGGGCGCGCACCGGAGGTGTCCCCGCGGGCGCACTACCTGGAGGTTCTTGCCGGGAAAACCGGGTCGCTTATTGCTGCCTCGGCACGCGAAGGCGTTTTTGCCGCGGCGGGTAACCGGGAGGCCGAGTACGCCGCAGTTGCCGCCCAGGTGCAAGAATTCGGTGAAAACGTGGGGATCGCCTTCCAGATCGCCGATGACTATATCGATGTTGTTTCCGAAGAAACCGGTAAAGAACAGGGCACGGACCTGCGTGAATCGGTGGATACCATGCCCACGATACTGCTGCGCGAACGTGCTGCCGCGGGGATATTGGACGACGACGGCCAGGCGATCTTGGCGGAATTAGACCGCGGGGACTTGGCCGGGCAGCGCCTTGACACGGTGCTCGGCGCGCTGCGCAATCATTCGGTTATGGCAGAAACCCGCGCGCTTGCCGAGGAATGGGCGGCGCGGGCCGTGGCCGCCATCGCTAACCTGGAGAACGCGGCGGTACGGGAAGCCCTGACGCAATATGCCCGCTCGGTGGTGGACCGCACGGTCTAGGTAGCCGGCTGGCCGCGCCGGTGAAAAACTGAGCGTAATGAAGAACGCAAAGCTAATGGTGAAAGAGGTGGGGCGGGGCGCGCTTCTACCCCGTACAATTGCATCCGTATGCCCACGGTAAGGAGCTCGACGAAGTGGCACGCTTGATTGATCGTATCCTTCGCGCCGGCGAAGGCCGCACGCTGAAGAAGCTGAAGAACATCACCGCGCAGGTCAATGCGCTCGAAAGTGATATCTCGGCAATGAGTGATGAGGAGTTGCGCGCGCAAACTGATAGCTTCAAGGAGCGCCTCAGCGAGGGAGAAACCCTCGATGACATCCTCCCCGAAGCTTTCGCCACGGTGCGCGAAGCGGCGGTGCGGACCATCGGCCAGCGTCCCTATGACGTACAGGTTATGGGCGGGGCGGCCCTCCACCTGGGCAATATTGCCGAAATGAAAACCGGTGAAGGTAAAACGCTCGTGGCAACTATGCCCGCCTACCTCAATTCGCTCACCGGTGAGGGCGTGCACGTGGTCACGGTTAATGATTACCTGGCCTCCTACCAGTCAGAACTCATGGGGCGCGTCTACCGCTTCCTCGGGGTGACCACCGGGTGTATTCTCACCGGGCAAACTCCCGAACAGCGCCGCGAACAATACAATGCGGATATCACCTACGGAACCAATAATGAATTTGGTTTCGATTACCTGCGTGACAATATGGCCTGGCGTACCAGTGAGTTGGTGCAGCGTGGGCATAATTTCGTCATCGTTGACGAAGTTGACTCCATTCTTATTGACGAAGCGCGTACCCCGCTGATTATTTCCGGCCCGGCCGAAGGCGATGCTAATAAGTGGTATCGCGAATTCGCGCGCCTGGTGCTACGGATGCGGCGCGATACCGATTACGAAGTAGATGAGAAAAAGCGCACCGTGGGTGTGCTCGAAGCGGGAATTGACAAGGTCGAAGATGCCCTGGGTATCGATAACCTTTACGAATCCCTCAATACCCCGCTTATCGGCTACCTGAATAATGCAATTAAGGCCAAGGAGCTTTTCGAACGGGACCGCGATTACGTAGTGCTCAACGGCGAAGTGCTTATCGTGGACGAACACACCGGGCGTGTGCTGCCCGGGCGGCGCTACAACGAAGGCATGCACCAGGCGATTGAAGCGAAGGAAGGTGTGGAGATCAAGGCGGAGAACCAGACTCTGGCCACGATCACCCTCCAGAACTACTTCCGCCTGTACAACAAGCTTTCGGGCATGACGGGTACGGCAGAAACCGAAGCTGAGGAATTCGCCTCGACATATAAGCTCGGCGTCGTTCCTATTCCCACGAATAAGCCGATGATCCGCAAGGACGAACAGGATCTTATTTATTCCACTCGTGCCGGCAAGCTGCGCGCGGTGGTGGAAGATATTGTGGAGCGCCACGAAAAGGGGCAGCCTGTTCTTGTGGGTACTGCCTCGGTGGAAGCTTCCGAAGAGCTTTCCGATTTGCTCGCGCGTGAAGGCATTGAACATCAGGTCCTCAACGCGAAGCAGCACGAACGCGAAGCGCGCGTGGTGGCCGAAGCCGGGCGTAAGGGCGCGGTGACGGTGGCTACCAATATGGCCGGCCGCGGTACCGACATTATGCTGGGCGGCAACCCCGAACACCGCGCGGTGGATGCGCTGGCCGCTCGGGGCCTGAGCCCGGAAGAAACCCCGGAAGAATACGAGGCTGCCTGGCCCGCAGAGCTGGCGCGCCAGCAGGAAGCCGTTAAGGCCGAACACGAAGAAGTGGCCGAATTGGGCGGCTTGTATGTGCTCGGTTCGGAGCGGCACGAATCTCGGCGTATCGATAACCAGCTGCGCGGGCGCAGTGGGCGCCAGGGCGACCCGGGCGAATCCCGCTTCTACCTTTCCCTGGAAGATGACCTGCTTCGGCTGTGGGGTCAGGGCATGGCCGGGCGGATGCTCAGCTACGCTGTGGACGACGACGCTCCTATCGAAACGAAGCAGATGTCGAAGAACGTTTCGCGGGCCCAAACTGAAAATGAGGCGCGGAACGCGGAAATGCGTAAGAACGTCCTCAAGTACGACGACGTTATGAACGACCAGCGTACCGTGGTGTACACCGAGCGGCGTTCCATCCTCGAGGGTGAAAATATGGAGTCCATGGTGCAGGGCTTCCTCGATTTCGTGGTTGATGACGTGGTCAGCGCCCACACCTCCGATGATAATGAGGAAGCCTGGGATCTTTCCGCGCTGTGGACGGACCTCAAGGGCTACTACACTCCCGGTTTCACCGCGGAGGAATACCTCGATGAGATCGGTGGGCCTTCCCAGCTGGATCGCACCGCACTCAAGCGCGAGCTCACCGATGATATTCACGCCCATTACGAGGAGCGCGAAGCGGAAGTCGGTGAGGAAAATATGCGCGAACTGGAACGCCAGATCGTGCTGTCCGTGCTCGACCGCAAGTGGCGCGAACACCTCTACGAAATGGATTACCTCAAGGAAGGTATCGGCCTGCGCGCCATGGCGCAGCGTGATCCGCTCGTTGAATACAAGGACGAGGGCTACCGCATGTTCCAGGCGATGAACGACAATATCATGTCGGAAACCGTCCGGTACCTCTTCAAGTTCGAGCTTCCTTCCGAACGTGCAGCGCGCCTGGAAACTGAGGCTCAGGTGACCGGCCCGGTCACCGTTGCGGGGAATGCTGCGGCGGGCATGGCTGGCCCGGGGGTGGCGATTCACGCCAGCGGTGCGGGGAGCGCCGAACAGGTGTCCGCTTCCCAGCAGGCCCTGCGTGCCGCACAGGAACAGCAGCGTGAGTTGCTGGCGGAAAAGCAGAGGGCTTTGCAGGCCGCGGTGGGCGAGGGCGCGGCAGGTGCCTCCGGTCAGCGCGTGACCGCGGAATCCCTCGGGATTAAGCAGCCGAAGCGCCAGCAGAACGTTTCGTATTCCTCGGCGGCGAAGGATGGCTCCGGGGAGACGGAAACCACCGGTTCGCGCGGTGCCGCACGCGGTGGCCGCGGCGGTGCGGGTGGTTCCGGTGGCGGTAACCGGGCTCAGCGCCGGGCCGCGGCGAAGCAGAATAAGAAGCGGCGCCGCTAGACGGTAGGCCGTTAGGCGGCAAGCCAGGCGATAAGCCGCTAGGGCGATAGACATACGGGAGCCGGTCGGTCACGTGCGCGATAGTTACGTGACCGACCGGCACTTGTGTTTAATCGCTTTGGGTTCGTGTTCTTTCGTCCTGCGTTTCGTTTACCCAATTTCAAGGGCGACGACGATCCAGCGGCCCCTGAGGAATTCCAGGCGCATCGCAACCGCATGGTTTCGCTCGCCCGAACATACGCAGGCGATGACCTCGGCTACGCGCCGGCGCGGATGCGTTATTTTGAGTGTGGAAATTCGCAGGTCCCCGAGCCAGGGCGCTTTCCCCTTAATGCGCATCGCCAGACCCGCCCGGCGTACCAGTGCCGCGAAAACCTCCGGGATGAGGTGCGGGCGCACATATCCGGGAGCGCGGTGGCCCAGCAGCACCTCGATGGAGTAGGTAATCATTCCGGCGGCGAAGCGATGCGGTGGCCGGATTCCGGGCGGCAGTGGATCATCGAGGGTTGCCATTTCTTCACGCCAAATATCCCGGTAGGGTGTGGCGGATAGCGCGAGCCGGTTCCATTGGTGCAGTTCGGGTTTACCCGGCGTGGCCGCGGGGCTAGTGGTGTTACTACCGCTATCGGTGGCCTCAACGTCGGTGGTCGGTTCGCTGGTATCTACGCGCACGATGCCATGGCCGGGTGGTACGCCGTCGGTGGGATCCGCATCGGTGGAGTTCGCGTTAGGGGGATGCGCGTTAGGGGGATGCGCGTTAGGGGGATGCGCGTTAGGGGGATGCGCGTTGGTGGAGCCCGCGTTGGGGGCGGGTTGGCTATCCCGAGGGGTAGCGGAAATTTCCTCGGATTCGGCGGTGCCCGGCGGCGCGTTCTCCGCTACGCAGGTGTCTTCCTCGTGGGGCACGTGCGGGAAAGGCGGGTGGCGGGTGACCGCCCGATATTGTGTCACTTCCGCTAGTTGTACCTGATCGAAGGCAGAGACTATTTCATTAATCTCTGGCTGCGCATAAACGGGAGGTGGTGCGGGTGGGAGCCGGGATACCCGAATTGTTTCCGGTTCTTCTGGCTCGTGGTGGGGAGTCGAACCCGACTGGCTCTCCGATGTGACTTCTTCAGGAGACGGCAGATCCTGACCCGCAGCGCTGGATATGGGCGGCGGCTCGGGGTGCGCGGGCGCCGTCGTTTCGGTAGCACCGGGGGTATTTTCGGTATGCGGGGCAGTGGACATGTCGTCTCCTTGAGAGCGTGGGATAGGGGGATAGACCTCGGTGACCGAGGCAAGCTGGATGGTGGTGAAGCTGAATGGTGGTCAAGCCGGATGCGGGGTGCCAAGACGTGACGATTATTCGCGCGCGGGTGGAAGAATAAAGTGCTCGCCAGGATAAATGAGATCGCTATTCTCGATGGTATTGGCCGCGGCGATGGCGTGTACGTAGCTGAGGATATCCGCGTCGCTCGCGCCCGCGCCGAGGTGAGTAGCAGCGATATCCCAGAGAGTATCCCCGGGCTGCACCATGTAGGCCGGCGCTGGTGCGGCCCGCGGTGCATTTGGCGCTTGCAGGTCCGGGGTGCGGATAGCGGCGGCCGGTCCGGCCAAAGGACTCCCAGCAGAAGGCACGGGCGGGTGCAGATAGTAACCACCTGCCGCGTCTCGATACGAGACATCACCGAGTAATTCATCAGGGTTCACGCGGAAAATCCCGGTGGGATCTGCACTGGGCGCAGGTGGTGAGGTGAGGAGAGCGGAATAATCACCACCCCATCCGATATCAACGGCGCTACTAGAATCTGGCTCTGCGGCCCATGCCCCGGGTACGGACACCAGCGTCGTGGCGAGGGTGCTGGTGAGAGCAGCGCGGAAACGGTGTCCGCCGATGCGGCGGGCGAGGCGGGTGACGGCGTCGTCTTTCCCACGGGTGAAACGCGCAACCGCGCAATAGCAGAGGGTGAGCCGCGCGCACGCCAGGCACGCGACGATGCATACGCCCACGGTGAGAATCCCGGTGAGCTGGGCGACGCTCCCGGGCGGGGCATGCAGGCGGGCCGTCGCGACCGCGAAAAATGCGGACGCGAGCCCTGCGAACGCTGATAGTAGCGCTTTGATCGTTGCCGACATCGTTAACCTCTTCGGTGGGGTTTCCGGTCAGGACCAAGAACCACGCGGTCCGTCCGTGATGAAGAACGGGTGGCACGCGGTTCTCACCGTGGTGGTATGAATAAATGTCCCGTGTGTATCAACTATTAATCAGCCGGGTATACCCAGCATCGTTTCCCTGTGGATAGCTCATATAAGAGACGGCGAGGAAAGAGGTCGATATCCACAGGCTGTGGATGGGGACTTGGCGAGTTGCGCGCCACCTGTCACACTGACACCACGGCGCGAGCAGTCTTGACCGGGCCGCGATGGCGGTCATATTTGCTCGCTCCCACTTGCTCCCATTTGCGTCCGGTCGCGAATATTCGCGGTCACGTGCACAGAATCGGATAAGGAGGGCAGATGCGTGAGAAAACGGGGGCGCGGTGGAAAGATCCGCGCCTGGCAGGAGGAGTGGCACTGATTGCTGCCGGTGCGCTCGCGGGGGCATATGTGCTGCGCGGTCCGGTTACTGTCCCTGTTTATCGGGCGACCGAAGCGGTGGTTCCCGGTACGCCTTTGGACCAGGCTGGGCTCGCGGTGGTCGAACTTCCAGCCGGGCTTGCTGATGCCTATATTCAGGCAGGTCACGCGGGTACCGTTGGGCGCACGATTTATCCTGGTGAATTGGTGGAAAAGTCAGCTTTGCGCATATCGGGGGAGCGGGTGGTGGCGATGCTCCCTCTCAACGGCGCGCTCCCCGCAGCTTTGGTGCGCGGCGCGCAGGTGCAGCTGTGGGCCCTTCCGGCCCCGGGTAGCGCCGCGGAAAAAGCCCCCGCCCGGCTTATCTCCCGAGAGGTCATTTTCGCGGGAACGGTCAGCGACTCGCATTTCGCGGGCACGGCGGCGGTGGAAGTACATATCCCGCGTGCTGAGCTCGGGATCGCACTGGAGGAAGTCGCGGCGGGCTCCTCGTTCACGCTGGTAGGTGAGGTGCAATGAGCACGAACCCCGACCCCGGTTTTCTGGTGGCGATCTGGGGGAGCGCGGGGGCACCAGGGCGTTCTACTTTGGCGCGTGATCTTTCCTGGGTACTGAGCGAGCGGCACACCGTGCTGCTGGTGGACGCGGATACCCGCAACCCCTCCTTGGCCCAGCTCATGGATTTGGGTGAGGAACCGTCCGGGCTTATCGGGGTGGCGCGCGCGTTGCATACCGGCGATGCTATTGAGGAGCAACTTCCGCGTTATATTCGGCACGTGCGTAGCGGGCCACGCGGTACCTTGCACTTTCTCCCCGGTCTTAACCACGGTGGGCGCTGGCGTGAACTGACGGGGCCCGGTATGGGTGGGCTCTGGGATAAGCTCCGCCCCTTCGCGGAGATCACCATCGTCGATTGTGCCGCGGAACTTCCCGCTTTTCTTGACGATGCAGGTGTTCACGCGGGTAGATACCCCCTACCGCATGAGCACAACCAGCTAGGGCGGCGCAAACACCACAGGGAGGAAGCCGGGGCTGCGGGCGAGCGCGATAGCGTGACTCTCAGCGCCCTCCGCGCTGCGGACCTCGTTGTGGTTGCGTGCCGCGCCGGACCGGTGGGTTTGCGCCGCGGCGTGGAGTCGTGGTGGCAGGCCCGGGCGGTAGCCCGTGCGGCCGTGCCGGTAGTTACCCGTGCCGGTCTGGAAGATCGCTTTGCTTTTGCCGAGCTCGCGGAGGAAGAGCTACCCGCCGTGGTGGGGGTGCGCGACGACGGCGCCCGTTACTCACGGGCCGAACGGGCCGGCATAAGCGTGGTGGCCTTAGCCCCTCGCAGTGGGGCGAGCCGGGATGTGCGGCGGCTGGGGCGTGCTGTTCTAGATTGTCGCGGTAGATGCGGTGAGTAGACTGGACGCATGAGGATTTATCTTCCGGCTACTCCTGCCGATGTGGCGTTGTCCGTGCTTTCCGGGCGTGTGGTGCACGCGGCAACGGAGGCTCTGGCGCGTGAAGTAAATGATGAAGATCGTGACTACCTCGAGGCTATTGCTTTCAATGCCGCCGCGGACGATTCTTTGCGTGCCGTCTTTGCGGTATTCGCCGGGAAGGCCGATCACCAGTTCGGGGTAGTGCTGCCGGAACGAGGTGGCTTGCGCCCGCGCCGAGTCGTGATTGCCGCTGAGGTGGCACCTGAGAAATGCCGAGATCTTGCCCAACCGGAAGAGTATTTGCCCACTGCCCTGGAGCTTTCCGAAGGGCTCTCCTGGGATGAGGTGGTCTCCATCCACGTGGACGGAGCAGACATGGAAGCATATGTGTTGGCAGGGCCAGATGACGAGTCCGCTTTCGAGGTGCTCGCCGAGGAAGACTTGCTCTGGTATGACGTTTCCGAACGCCTTGAGCTAGCCCTCGACCTGGGTGCGGCGGTGCAGGCTTAGGGCCCGATAGGTGCGTGATATTGATTCCTACCCGGGCCGAGCACGCAAGCGCTCATGCACACGCGGGGCCGGTCAGGTGGGCGGTCAGGTGGGGCTGATCAGTGCAGCCGGTGCCAGCTGCGTTAGGCAGTCACGCGTATATGTGACGTGCCGTCGTCCCCCGGGATAACAGAGATGCGTTCGCTGATCATCTGTTTCATTTCGGATACGTGGGAAACAACCCCCACGGTGCGCCCGTTTTTCCCTAGGCCATGCAGCACCCCCATGACCTGATCGAGTGCTCCGTCGGAAAGCGAACCGAAGCCTTCGTCAATGAGGAGGGTGTCAAGGTGGATCCCACCGTTTTCCGCGCGCACCACTTCCGCCAGGGCGAGGGCCAGGGAGATAGACACATAGAACGTTTCCCCTCCCGAGAGCGTGCGAACGGAGCGCTGGACCGGTTCGGGGCCGGCGTGGTCAATAACAGCCAGCCCGAGACCGGTTTTCGACTGGTGACTGCCTTTCTCCTTTTCGTCCGTTCGGATGAGTTCAAAACGCCCGAGCGAAATATCAGCGAGCTGCTCATTAGCGACATCCACTACCTGTTCGAAACGGTGTTGCAACACGAAGGTTTCCAGGGGCACTTTCGTGACCGATTCGGGACCTGCGGTAGCTAAGGAAGCTAAACGCACAACCGCTCCGGAGTGTTCACGCACCGCCCGCCACGCTTGTAGATCCCGCTGGGTGGTATGTAGGCGTTCTCGCCCGGAGCGGGCCTGATTCTCCGCCCGGGTGGCGTGTGCCCGCGCTTCTTGAGCAGCGTGGCGTGCCAGCGCACTGGCTTCTTCCGCTTCCGTGACATCAGCCCGGGCATTTTCGGGAAGCTCAGCGAGCTCCGGTTCGGCAAGTTTGCTCTGAACATCGCGGCATTCCTCAGCAAAGGCGGTGATGGAATCCTGAAGGTGTGCTTCTTCCGCATCGTTGAGCACGGCAGCGTTCACCGACTCGGCATCCGCGAATTCAGTGCCGGCCAGAGCCGCCGTGAGTTCTTCGCTGCGGGTCTGTTCATCTTCACGTGCCGTGAGCATCCCGCTGGCCGCAGTGTTCCACGCATCCTGGGCTTCGCGCAGCGCGTCAAGAGCCGTGCGGCGTTCCGCGATAGAAGCAAAGCCGGCGTATTCCGCGCTGAGGCGCGCGAGTTGCGCGCTGATATCACGGGTACGGGAGGTATTCTCAGCCTCTAATTGGGTCACGTCGGTGCGTAATTGTTCCAGAGATGTTTCCCGCGAACTAGCTTGTTCAGCGAGCTGCGCGATTCGCTTCTCCACGTCGGTAACGCGTAACGCTGCCTGCTGTGCCGCACTCAAGTCCGTGCGGGCGGCAGCTAGTTCCGCGCTGGCTACTTCCACGGTGGCATCCCCCGCCGCCGCACGTTGCTCAGTAAGCTGGGCTTTTATTTTCTCCACGTCAGCTAGGCAGGTGCTGTACTTTTCCCGGGCAGCTGAGGCTACTTCTTGGGAGGCTTTCACCTGCGCGGCGGTGGCACGGACAGTTTCCGGGGAAGCGGGCGCCGGGTGGGTGCACGATCCGCATACCGGGCAGGGTTCGTTCTCACGCAGTTGCCCCGCTAATTCACCGGCGGTGGACTGCACCCACGCATCGGTGATTTCCCGGGCGGTACTTTCCGCTTCCCGGACCCGGGTGAGAGCCTCAGCCAGGGCGGCGCTGGCTTCTACCTCCGCGCGTTCACTAGCAGCAACCCGCTCCAATACTTCGAGAAGTTCCGTGGCGCTGCGAGCCCGCTGCGCAGCAGCGGGCTCCCCACTGGCGATGGCGCGGGCCGTATCTAGTTCCTTCTCCATGGCTTCGCGTTCAGTTGCGGCGGCAGCTGCTTCATCGCGTAGTTTTTCCACCGAGCTGTGGAGTTCGACAATCTGTGCGGCAGCGCGGGTGGCTTCTTGCTGTTTGCGCTCTACTTCGTGTTCGGTACGCTCCAATTCGGCCAAGCGCCCGCTAGCTTCGCTTAGCTCCGTGACCGCACGCCGCCCGGATTCCACCCCGGCAGGGGTGATATCAGTAACGGGGCCATCAACCCGCCCGGTGCTCGCTCCAAATTTTGCGAAAGTAGCCACGAGGCGGGCCTGGGCTGCCGCGCAGGCGCCGGCGCAATCGCGGCTTTCTTGGCGAGCGCGCGCCAGCGCATGCACATACGGGAGTAGCGGGGTGGCGGCGCGGTGGGCCGCGAGGCGAGCGCGATCCGCGGTGATCGCATCTTCGCGTTCACCGAGCTGGCCGGCCCGGACGCGCAGCTCCTTGCGGCGTTCGATGCGGCTAGCCAGGGTGCGCTGCGCATTTTCGTGTTCCCGGGCCCGCTCAAATACGCCTTCTGCTTCTTCGGCCCGGGCGAGTGCATCGCTAGCGCGTTCCGCGGCAGCGGCGAGAGCCTGCTCCAGAGTGACGATCACCGTTTCACCTTCGGCTGGCAAATCGACCCCTTGGGCAGCGCCGATGAGGGAGCCACCCTCCGCGGGGGGAAGTTCCAGGGCGGTTGCGGTATTCGAGACAGCCCGCACGAAGGTTTCATGAGCGCTCGCAATAGCTCCGCGCGCTGCGCGGGCATGATCCGTGAGCCACTGGGTGACAGAACCAAAAACACGGGTGTCGAAAATTTGGGTGAGAAGCCGGGTGCGTTCTTGGCTTTCTAGCCGTAGAAATTCAGCGAACTTCCCCTGCGGGAGCACGATAGTTTGCAAGAACTGTTCCGCATTGAGCCCGAGCAGGTTGCTGATATACACCCCGACATCACGAGCTTTGGTAGCAATCGGGGTACCGCCGTCTATATCACCGAGGTCCACCGCGGTTTCGGAGAGCTTCCACAATTTCGCAGTGGCGGCGGTGGGGGAGGAATTACCCGGTTTCGTGAAGCTAGGGGTGCGCCGCACCCGGAATGTGCCCGCTTCGATGGTGAAAATAACGTCCGCGTAGCTGGTGGTGGAAGGAGCAACATGCGTGGAACGCAGGCGCTCGGTTGAACTTTCTTTCCCGCCGGCTACCGTACCGAAAAGCCCGAAAACGACGGCGTCAATAATGGTTGATTTGCCCGCTCCCGTGGGTCCTTCCACCAGGAAAAGACCGGATGCGCCCAGGGCATCAAAATCAATGACTTCCCGCCCCGCGAAGGAGCCGATACCTTGAAGTTCTAAGCGGCGCAGCTGCATGAGCTCTTACTCCTTTTCCCCGGTGCGAGCGGCTTCCCATGCCGCTACCATGACCTGATCTTCTTCCTCCGTAAGATCCCGGTGCCCACTTTCTGACATGAATTGGCGCAGCACGCTCAAAGCATCACGACGCCGGGTATCAGCTGCGCCGTGGCGGGTAGCGGCCGGATCTACCACGTGGCGAATTTCCAAAGCGTGCGGGAAAGCGGCCCGTACCCGGGTGGTCAGATCTGCCGGGCGGGCTGGATCGGTGACGAGAATGCGAGCGAATTTATCCCGATCATCACGATGCGCAGGACCGAGAACTTCGGCTAGTGGCGCTTCAATCGTGACGATGGGGCGCCATACCGGAGCGGGAATGAGTTCTTCTTCCACTAGCACTCCGCCTTCAAAAGTGAGAAGAACAGAAGATTTAGGCCTGGTTTCCGAGAAAGAAAAAGCGATAGGCGAGCCCGAGTAGCGCATGGGCGGCAGCTCGCTACATTCGCAAGCACCCGGTTCTGGTGCGCCGCCTACCCGCTGCGGAGAATGCAAATGACCGAGAGCCACGTAGCTGAGGCCCGGAGTGGCGCATTCCCCCGCACCACCCAGGGCGAAAAGCGCGGCGGGAACAACTTCCACCCCTCCCACGGAAATATCGCGTTCGGATTCACTGGCTGCCCCGCCGGCAACGAAGGCGTGTGCCATAGCGATACGTGCTAACGGTTTGCCGGCGTGCGGGCCGTGCTGGATATCCGCGGCAATGCGCCCCACAGCTGCGTGCATCACCGCGGCGTGCGAGCGCTCCAGCAGCTCCACACCCTCCGAATCATCCGAATTGCCCGCACCGGTGTGAGCATCACCGCCCGCCAGGCGGCGCCGTTCCACATCGGGATCCAAATAGGGAATGGGGTAGACCAGCGCTCCGAGATTCCCGGCGCGATCACGCAGCTCTACTGGCTGAGCGCAGCGCAGCGGATCGGTGCGAATAACAATGCGCTCCTGGAAAAGTTCCGCCCCGAATCCCAGGCGCTGGGGGGAATCGTGGTTCCCGGAGATCAAAATGACGGTGGTGAGCTGCGCGAGCCTACGTAGGGTGCGTGAAAAAAGCTCAACCATGGGAGCGGGTGGGACACTGCGATCATAGACATCCCCGCTGATAAGGAGGGCATCTACCTCACGTTCCCGCACGGTATCCACGACGTGATCTACCCACATCTCAAAGGCGGGAGTGAGATCCGCCCGGTGCAGGGTGCGCCCGAGGTGCCAATCGGAGGTGTGCAAGATCTTCATGGCTTCAGCCTACTGCCGAGCTACGACAAAAATTTTTAGGCTTCTGCCTGACCCCCGTTGACCGGGTCCTTATCCGACCACGGGAAGGCAATCCACGAGTCGGTGTGCAAATAGGCGTAATCGGGTTTGAGCACCGAGCGTGACTTTTCGTAGAGGACCGCCACGCGAATCTCCGTGGCGTACTCTTCGCAGAGTTCCTTGACGAAGCGGAGGGTACGCCCTGAGTCAGCGACGTCGTCGACAATTAAAACCTTTTTGCCCGCCATGCCGCGCACGTCACCGGACGGTTCCACCAGGCGCGGATCTTTGAGTGTGACCCCGATACCGGTGTAAAACTCGACGTTGAGGACGAGCATGCTCTTGAGGTCTAAAGCGTAGGCAATCGCACCGGCGGGAAGCAGTCCGCCGCGGGCCACGCTCACGATAATGTCCGGGCGGTAGCCGGAATCCCAGATGTCGCGGGCGAGTTCGCGGGTGACCTCACCGAACCGCTCCCAGGTGAGAACTTCGCGCGCGGGCGCACTGGAAGACGCACTGGTAGACGCACTGGCAGGCGCACTAGCAAGCGCACTGGCAGGCACGCCGGCCGGCGCGCCCGCGGGGAAGCCCTCGTTCTCGATTAGCGGCTCGGCCTTATCACTGCGTCCCACAGTTCCTCCTTCGGCTAGTTTCGGCTATCCGGGCGCGTCTCTTCCCCGCCGCCCGGCTGCATATGTGTCTCATTAATAATTGCTTGGGCGGCCGCGTGCAACTTTCCATTGGTCACCAGCGCGCTTCCCCACCAGGGGCCCGGCTTGCCCTCCAGCGAGGTGAAGGTTCCCCCGGCCTCTTCCACGATCGGCACCAGCGCGGCCATATCGTAAACATCCAAGCCCGGTTGCGCGGCAATATCGAAGGCGCCCTCGGCGAGCAACATATAGGGCCAGAAGGCCCCGTAGGCACGAGTACCCCAGGTGGCGCGGGCGAAAGCGATGAGGGTGGCCATGCTCCCGGTTTCATCCCAGCTGGAGAGGGAAGAAAAACCGAAAGCAGCCCGGTCCATTCGATCAATATCGGAGACGCGCAGGCGCTGGGGTGCGCCCCCGTTTTCACTCAGCCACGCCCCGCCGCCGCGGCTCGCCCACCAGCGCCGCCCGAGTGCGGGAGCCGACGCCATACCGGCCACCATCTTCCCATTTTCCTCCACGCCGATGAGAGTGGCCCAGACCGGGTTGTGGCGCACGTAGTTGCGGGTGCCGTCAATCGGGTCAATGATCCAACGCCGCGGGGCGTGCTCAAGGCTGCCGCCTTCCTCTTCCCCGTAGACGGCGTCCCCGGGGAAATCCCGCTCCAGGTACTCGCGGATGAGCCGCTCAGCGGCCCGATCCGCGTCGGATACCGGCGAATTATCGGGCTTCGTATCCACGGTGAGGCGGCGGCGTTCATAACGCTCCAGGGTGAGGGCATCCACGGCATCCGCAACGGTGTGCAGAAAGGCGATAGTGGCGCTAGCATCCATTTATTTCTCCCATTCTTCAAAGCCGCGCGAGGCGAGCACGCGGCGTAAGGAACCCACCCGCTCGCGCAGGCGTGGATCGGTGAGGGTATCGAGGGCGCATTCGGGTTCGGTAGCGGCATGGCTGCATCCGCGCGGGCATTCCAGCGCGGTTTCTTCCAGGTCGGGGAAGCCGTGGAGGATATCGGTGGCGTCCAGGTGGGCCAGCCCGAAGCTGCGCACCCCCGGCGTATCAATGAGGTGCCCACCACCGGGGAGCGGGAAAGCAATGGCGGAGGTGGAGGTGTGCCGGCCTTTTCCGGTCACCTCATTGACGTGCCCGGTTTCGCGTGCGGCGGCCGGCACCAGCGCATTGAGAAGAGTGGATTTCCCCACCCCGGAATGACCCACGAGCACCGTGGTTCGCCCGCGCAGCGCCGCACGCACTGCGTCCAGGCCCGCTTGCGTGGCAGATTCCCCGCAAGGCGCAGCGGCGGCGTCGCCCCGCAAAGCTGTTGCGAGAATCGGTACCCCGAGCGGTTCGTAATACGCGCGCAAGGCATCCGGGCACGCCAGATCCGCTTTGGTAAGAATAAGGAGCGGATCCATCCCGGCATCGTGCGCGGCCACCAGGCAACGGTCAATCATGCCGCGCCGCGGTTCGGGTTGCGCGAGCGCCGCCACGATCGCCATCTGATCCGCGTTCGCCACAATGGTACGTTCGCGTTCGTTTCCTTCGTCCGTGGAACGCGTGAGTTGCGAGCTGCGTTCCTCGATAAAAACGATGCGGGCCAGGGTGTCCTTGCGTCCGGACAGGTCACCGGTCAGGCGTACTTTATCTCCAACGACGACGGCGCCCCGGCCCAATTCCCGCGCTTTGACCGCAATGATGCGGGTGCCGTGGTTCATGAGCACGGTGTAGCGCCCGCGGTCAATGGTGACGACCTGGCCGAGGGGCCGGTCGGAGTAATCGGGCCGAATCTTCGTGCGCGGCCGCGAGCCCTTTCCGGGGCGCACCCGCACGCGCGGATCGTCGGTACCGATATCCCTCATCGGCCCACCAGGTCTGTCCACATATGGGCGAAACGCGGCATGGTTTTCCCGGTGGTGGCAATATTTTCCACGCGCAGTCCGGGGATGCGCAGGCCGAGGATCGCCCCGAAAGTTGCCATGCGGTGATCCTCGTAGCTGCGGATGACCGGGCCTTCGCCCGTGGCTCGCGGGGCCGGCCCACCCGCCCCGCTCGGCACCGCTGGCGGGGTGATGATAATGTCATCGCCTTCTTCGCGGGCGGGAATTCCCACGCCGCTCAGTTCCGCCGTGATCGCGGCCAGACGGTTGGTTTCATGCCCGCGTAACTGCCCGATATTGCGCAGCGCGCTCGGCCCGGTCGCAAAAGCCGCCACCGCGGCGATTGTGGGCGTGAGCTCGCCTACATCGCTGAGATCCGCGTCAAGCGGGGCAATGTCCCGCGGCCCGGTGAGTTCGAGGACGCCATCCGCGCGCAGGTGGGCGCGCGCTCCCATGGCCGTGAAAATATCGACGATCTGCGCCCCGGGTTGGGTGGTGCGTTCCGGCCAGCGCGGAATTTCCACGGTTCCACCCGTCACCATAGCGGCGGCCAGGAAGGGGGATGCGTTGGAAAGATCCGGTTCTAACACCACTGTTCCCAGTTGCGGTATGCCAGGATGCACATGCCATTCCACCGCCGGGTGCTCGCGATCCGCAGGCGCCCCGCCGGCCGCGAATTCTTCAACCTGAATACCGGCCCGGCGCAGCACGTCCACCGTCATAGCCAGGTGGAAAGCGGAAGGAACCTTGGGCCCCACCGAGCGCAGCACCAGCCCGCCTTCGCAGCGCGGACCCGCCAGCAGCAGTGCGGAAATGAATTGCGAGGAGGCGGAGGAATCAATCTCCACCGTTCCTCCGGCCAGATGCCCCTGTCCGTGGACCCGCACCGGGAGGACCGCCCGCCCGGCGCTATCGCTGGCGGCATCAACCTCCACTCCCAGGTCACGCAGGGCCCGCACGACCGGGTCCATGGGGCGCACGCGGGCGGCGTCGTCGCCATCAATCACAACCTCACCGCGCGCGAAAGCGGCCAGCGGCGGTACGAAACGCATGACCGTGCCGGCGAGCCCCGCGTCAATGGTGGCGCCGTGGAGGGGAGCGGGGGAAATATCGAGAATATCCTCAGCTTCGGTCGCGCCGCGCTGCCAGGCCACCCCCACGCCCATATCCGCGAGGGCGCGGGCCATGAGCTCGGTATCGCGGGCGCGCAGGGGCGCGACGATACGCCCAGCCGTGCCGGCTTCCCCCAGCGCGGCGGTGATGAGGAAACGCGCCATAAGCGATTTGGACCCGGGAACGTCCACGCTGCCGCGAACGGGGGATGGGTGGAACGGTGCTGGCCACAGGTCAGTCATTTAGGAACGCTTCGCCTCTCTGATTTGTTCGCGTGCTTGCGCCCGCACATCCGCGAGCTCATTGCGCTGATCGCGCCATTCGGAAACACGGTACCCCAGGGAAGGCTTGCCTTTGCGATCCGTCCACGCCAGCGCGGCGCCGCCGGCCAGCCCGAGCGCGCCGAGCAGCCCGCCCAGCACCTCGCGGCGTTCGCTCTTTTCAGCTGCCCAGACCGGGTGATTGGCCAGGGCTACCGGGATTTGGGTGAGGGCGAGCGCAGCTCCGGACAGGCGCTGGAATTTGCCGATGGAGAGGAAAGCCCCGCCGATAAGCTGGACGGCGCCCAGTGCGCGAGTGAGAGTGGTGGTGTCAACGGATTCGAGATCAACCCCGGCCATGCCGGCAAGGCCGGCGATGTTCTCCACCCGTTCCTGGTGGTCCTCGGGGTGGCGTACCGCGGATAACCCTTGTGCGATAAAGGGCGCGGCGAGCAGGGGCCGCGCGAGGAATCGAATCATACCCATACCTATATTGTTACACTAAATCGGGGAATATACCTGCGTTTTCCGGGCGTTATACCCATGTTAGTCCAGCAGACGGGCTAGGCTAGATCATGATGAGCACAGACCTAATAAGAAGCGCCCCCGATGAAACCGCCGCCGAACGCGCCGCGCGGTTCGAGCGGGATGCTCTTCCGTATCTCGACCAGTTATACGGGGCCGCGATGCGCCTCACGCGCAATCCTGCCGACGCTGAAGATTTGGTTCAGGAGGCCTACGCCAAAGCCTTCTCGGCTTTCCACCAGTATCGGCCGGGCACGAATTTGAAGGCGTGGCTCTACCGCATCCTCAATAACACCTTTATTTCTAATTACCGCAAGGCGCAGCGCCAGCCCAAGCAGGCTGATTCCTCGGAAGTGGAGGATTGGCAGGAATATCGGGCGGCTTCGCACGCGTCCTCGGGGATGATGTCCGCGGAGGCGGAGGCCCTGGAGAATCTGCCGCAATCGGAAATTCGCGATGCTTTGAGTGCGTTGCCGGAGGACCGCCGCATGGCTGTCTACCTTGCGGATATTGAAGGCTTCTCCTACCAGGAGATTGCGGACATCATGGAAACACCGATCGGAACGGTGATGTCCCGTCTGCATCGCGGGCGTAAGCAGCTGCGGGAATTGCTCGCGGACTACGCGCGTGAACTCGGCTATGGGAAGAAGGAGAAGCAGTGAGCGGTGAGGATAGGTTGCAGCGCGGGGTAGAAGACTCGTTCCGGAACCGCGGAGTTGAATTGGATAGCGCGGCGGGGGAGTGTTCCTGCAGGGATATTACGGATTATCTTTTCGAGTATCTTGATCACCAGCTTTCGGCGGTGCAAAGCGAGCGTTTGCAGGCCCATATTTCGGGCTGTTCGCGCTGCACGGAACGGGCCGAAGCGGAAACTCACGTGCGTGATATTTTACGAGCTTCGTGCCGGGAGGTCGCGCCGGCGACGTTGCGGGTGCGGATTGCACAACAGATTTCGATCTACCGGCGCACTACCCGCGATTTCGGGTAGCGGGCGCCGTTTCGGGTAGTTTCGCCACATTGTGCCGGTTTTATTTACCAGACCGGCCGCCCTTGGTAAGCTAATGTGGTTGCTCGTTTACGAGCTGAGAAAACGTGACGTGAGGAGAGAACATGAGCCAGCGTGGTCGTAAGCGCAAGGATCGCCGCAAGAAGAAGGCGAACCACGGCAAGCGCCCCAATTCCTAAAGTGGGGTGCTCGCTGTTGCGAGAAGCGTAGAGGGCCCGGTTTCCGGGCCCTTTATTTTTTTGTACGACGGCGCCGCTAGTTGGCGGGGTGGGTCTCGACGGGGTACGCCGCCGCTCGACTCAATCCAAGACCTCATCTCAATATCTCAATAATCCCAATAGTCACATTAGTACCAGCGGGGAGGGGGCGTGTTTTCATAGCTGTACTGCGATTGTTTTACAGGTGCAGTACACCTCGGAAAACACCCCCGAGCCGGCGGGGTATATCCATCTGGCGAATGCCGCGGGTGGGCGGTTGCACTTTGCCTGGCTGACAAAATGTACGTGGGTGACCATTTTCCTTTGATTTTCTGTCGTGGGCGTACACTCTGTGGCCCTTAATGCTCAGGATGTACATTCTGTAGGTCTTGAGTTTGCGAGGGCGTTTCCGCTAGCGGGTTCTGGTCTGACTGGTCGGTTAACAGACAGGCCAGTGTGAATGTCACTATGCAGAAAGTATGCGGCGACGAAGGTGTGGCTCGCGCGGTGCTTTGCGAGTAGAACGAGTAGAAGTTGCGGGCCGCGGGGTGGGATCAGCCACCCCTGCCGAGAACGGCTGGCCGGTCATCTATATTTTCCTTATGGGGAAACGTGTATTGGAAACTAGTGGTGACCACGGCGTGCAGGGATCTTTGCATCGATACGGGTCTGGTCGGCACAGTGTCGCGTTTCCGGGCTACCGCATCTTCGACGAGGGGCAAACCGGTGTTACCTTCGATTTGCTATTTGCCTCCTATCTGCGGGGATGTACGGATGTTGAATTACATGACCCATTCATCAGCTATTCGTATCAGGGACGTAACCTCGTTGAGTTCATGGCGGTTGTGGCCCTGGTGAAAAATCCCGAAAAGCGATGCCGCTTTCGGTTGTTCACACTGAGGGCGAAGAAAGATGAGCATCACGAACTTCAGGTTCGGATGCTCGATAAGATCACGGAAAATGCCGCTGAGCAGGGTATTGACCTCGATGTGATTTTCGATTCGCGTGCGCATGACCGCTGGTTGCGTGCCGATACGGGATGGCTCATCTTCTTAGGCCGCGGCCTCGATATCTACCACAACTTCGAGGGTGGCCACTATGCCTTCCCTACCTCGCGTCAAGAATTCCGAAAGGTTCGGGGTTTTAGCATCGCCTATTCCCTGGATAAAAAGTAAAAGGAACCGGTAATGGGGGGGCTAGGCCCCAAACTCATCCGTGGGTAGAGGATCAGCCCACACCGAGGAACCTCGGGCGGGCTGAACTATTGGCCCGATAGTAGCGGAGAAACTGCTGGATTTCTCATATCCTGAAAACTCGCCGCGCTACTGTGCCATCCCTACTACTATGTGATGCATACAAGCGGTGTGAATGTGCAGACGGAAACGGACCAAGCTAGCACCTGCGCCGCAGTGACTGAAAGGGGGAAGTGGTGGCTGATTCCCAGCTTCGTAAAGGCGTGCTTGAACTTATCGTGCTCGCCTCGCTTTCCAGAGCGCCGGCTTACGGCGGGGCGCTGCTCCAGCGCCTGGAAAACGCGGGTGTGGCGGTATCGGCCGGCACCCTCTACCCGCTTCTCAACCGCCTCAAGAAGGCTGGCCACCTGGCCATTCACTGGGAGGAATCCCCGGCCGGGCCCCCGCGCAAGATCTACACGATCACCGCGGCTGGCCGAACCTACGGGGAAAGCCTCGCTGGCGAATGGCGCCATCTTGCCGCCGTCGTCACATCCCATCTCACCGCCCTCACAACCGACCGAGGTGATAACAATGCCGGAGCCTAGCTCGCCCACTACTCCCACGCCTACCGCAACTCCCACTGATTCCACAGTTCCCACGGTCTTCGGGATCCCCGCCTCCCTGGAAGCCCTGCGTTGCCGCGAGGCTCGCTCGCGCTGGTTCGAACCGGAAAATCCCCGGATTTTTGTGCCGCGCAGCTTCGGGATTGGCTGGGATATTAATATGGGGGCGCTCGCGGTACGCCTGGGAATAATCCGCCCGGATGATTCCCTGCCCGACCTTGAGGGCTATATTCCGCTCCGCACCCGCCGCGCTTTCACCTTCGCGCCTGCTCTGGGCGGACTCCTCGCCGTGGGAGCGGCTACTCTGGTGGCTCGCCGCCACCGGCTCCTGCCTTCCGGTTTTCATGCCAACCTGCGCCCGCGCAACATAGTTCCGGCGCCGCAGGCCGTGGCGCCCGCAGCGCTCCTCGGAGTTGCTGGCACGGCACTCGCCGCCTGGAGCAATCGCGAACGCGTGGATGTTGCGGCTACCGCGCTCGCGGTCGGATTGCAATCCACGGCGATCCTCTCGGTTGCGGCACAGGATCGCAGTGCCAGCCACCGCCCGGCCTCAGCATCCCTCCTGGCCGGATGCACTGCGGTGGCACTTCCCGCTGTGGCAGCTGGCGTCGTCGTCGCTACGACGCGCGGAGCACTGCGGAATCTGGACCGTGTGCTCAAACGTAAGCACCCGGAAAATCCTGCCGAAAACGAGGCGAGTGCCGCAAGCGCCGCCACTACCGCACACGGCACCAAGCGCTCATCCGATACGAAAGGAACTGAGTAACCATGGAAGATTTTCTTGCTTTGCCCCTGCCGGCGCAGATCGCCCTGGGAATCGTGGCACTTATTCAACTCGCCCTGCTGATCACCAGCCTGGTGCTGCTCTCACGGTGGCCGGAACGGCAGCTCGCCGGAGTGCCGCGCCTGGGCTGGGTGGTGATTGTTCTACTCGGCTCGCTGGTGGGCACGTTGCTGTTCCTCTTTATGTACGCGCGGGCGCGCACGGCACTGGCGCAGCGGCGGGCCTGGGAAAAACAGCGTGCTGCCGGAGCTGGAACGCACACGGCCGGAACTCAAACGGCTGGAACGCACACGGCCGCGGCGTTGGGAACAACGCAAGGCGCGGCGCAAGCGCCCGCAACACAAGCCGCCAGCGCGAGCGAAACGGTGCGTGAGCTTTATGGATAAAACGTACGCGGTTCACACCGAAAATCTCAGTAAAAATTTTGGGGGACTCGCGGCCCTCACGAATGTCAATGTGCACGTGCCCGAGGGCTCGGTTTACGGGTTGATCGGCGGAAACGGCGCCGGGAAAACTACCACAATTAAAATTCTGCTGGGGCTTATCGCCGCCAGTTCCGGCACGGCGCGGGTGCTCGGGCGTGAGCGGGGGACGCTGCCGGCCGCCCCGGTGCCCGGCGTCGCCTATCTTCCGGACGTGCCCAGCTTGCCGGGGTGGATGAGCGCGCCGCAGGCCCTCGAATTCTTCGGTGAGCTTTCTGGGGTAGAACGCGCGATTGCCCGGCGCCGCGCCGCCAATCTGCTGGAGCTGGTGGGCTTGACCCGCGCCCCGGGGAATATCGGCGGATTTTCCCGCGGCATGACGCAGCGCCTGGGCATCGCCTTGGCCCTGGTGGGTGCCCCGCGGCTCCTGGTGCTGGACGAACCGACGAGCGCCCTCGACCCGCTGGGGCGCGCGGATGTGCTCAATATTATTCGCGAGCTTTCCGGGCACACCACGGTGCTTCTCACCTCGCATCTGCTCGCGGATGTGCAGCAGGTGTGTGACCACGTGGGGATGTTGCACGAGGGCACCCTTCTTGCCGAAGGCCCCCTCGATGAGGTGCTCGCTCTTTATCGGCCCGAACGCGCCACGGTGCAGGTGAGCGTGGAGCGCGCGAATACCGCGGCGGCCCGTACCGCCATCGCGGCGGCGTGCGAGGCCGCGGGTGTGGAAGCGCGCCTGGAAGTCGCCCTGCCCTCGCTTCAGCATGTGTACGAGTACCTCTCGCGCGGAAAGGTAAGCCAATGAATTCTGCGGAAATTCGTACCGGAAACCGCGCGGTGCTGCGGTACGACCTGCGCAGGCTGGCGCGGGTGCCCAGCACGTGGGTGGTACTCGGCCTGGCGCTGCTGCTCGCGGTTATCTCCCCGCTGACGGCGCTTTACGCCCCGGATATTATTGCTGCGCTGGCCGGGCCTGATACCGCGGCCGCACTCGGCGCGGCCATGCCCGAGCCGACCTGGATCCAGGCGCACGCGCAATGGGTGAAAAACCTCCACCAGATTTTCGGGATCCTTTTTGTGATGCTCGGCGCCTACCAGATTGTTACCGGGCTGCTCGGTGGCACGGTGGTTGTGATCGTCACGCGTTCGGTGAGCCGCGCGGCAGTTTTCGCCGGGAAAATGCTGAGCACGGTTCTGTTGGTGGCGGCGGTGGCCTTCGGCGGGAGCGCGGTGGCCGGCATCCTCACCCGTATTCTTTTCGACGACGGCGCCGTGTGGGCGCTCCTAGGAGCCGCGGCGCTCTGGCTGCTCGCGATTATTTTCCTGCTTTCCGTGGTGGTGCTGGACGCGGTGGCGACGGGAAATATGTTGGCCAGCGCCGGTATCGGTTTCGTTGCCTACCTCGTGCTGGCTTTCGGCGGCATGTGGGAGGCGGGCGCGCGCTATAGCCCGCTCGGTTTGAATGATGCGGTGGGTGCCGTGGCGAGTGGCGCTGCGGTCCAGGGGCTGTGGTGGATAGTAACGACGACGGCGCTCGCTACCGGCGTGCTCCTCTGGCTAGCCCTGCGCCTCTACCGGCGCCGCCCGCTCGGGTAAGCGGGAGGGAAGTGCCTCTAGAGAGTTCGTACGGAATGGCGTACGCTACCGGTATGAACGTTATAACCACGACCGCGGCTAGAGCGAATCTGTATCGTCTTATCGATGAAGTAAATGAGGAAAGTACGCCGGTCACTATTTCCGGACAACGCCATAACGCTGTCCTGGTTGGGGAAGATGACTGGCGTGCTATTCAAGAAACCTTGTATTTGTCGAAGATTCCCGGTTTCGTTGAGTCGGTAAAGGAGGCTCGGCGTGAGGGCGGCACGAGTGAGGCTCTCGATTGGTAGAGGCGTGGTCGTTAGAATTCTCTCGTCAGGCTCGAAGGGACGCGAAACTTCTCTCTCAAAGCGGCCTTAAAATCAAAGCCGCCAAGTTGCTCGAAATCTTAACGCGCGATCCCTTTGAGACACCGCCGCGATACGAGAAGCTTATTGGTGAACTTTCGGGATGCTTTTCGCGAAGGATCAATATTCAGCATCGCCTTGTTTACGAAGTGGATGAAGAACGTAGGTGTGTCACGATTCTAAGGATGTGGACGCACTACGAGTAAATCTGGCAAGTGTTAGGAAACCCCAGTTTCACTGCATCGGTGAGCCAAGCCCGTCGCGCGGGCGGGGCAAGCGGTTCGCTTGAGCAGTAAAACTAGGCCGCGCTTTAAACAAGGTACGTGCGGATGTCGAATTATTTGCGCTTATTACTGGCGCTTTCCGTACAAAAGCAGCGCTTCGCTCACCCGAGCCTGGGAATCCGGGCTGAGCCGCAAAAGGCTAAATTCTTTGAGAATACGGCGCACGAAATCCTCATCAGGGAATTGGCCCCACTGGTATTCTCCGGGATACTTTTCCACCAATACGCGCGCCATATTATAAATTTCGCGCAGCGGAATCTCACTGAGAATCCGGCCAGGATAGGGCCGGTAGTAATGCCAATTCTCCGGGTAGACATCCTCAGGCCATACGAATTCTTGGCCCTCGGAATCATCAACGAAAATCTGATCCTGAGGGATGAACGTATCGAGTATTTTGTTAACCTTCTCGGAAGTCCGTTGCCGCCCGAACCTCTTAACAATCGCTACCCGCAAGGACTGCAAAGGAAGTGGTGCACTCTCTTCGATCATCTCCCGCACAGCTTCGCGTACTTCGGCTGTTCGCGCGGTAGACATGGGGAATTCCAGCTCCTCCCGACTCCCCAAGGGCGACGTGTCCGGGAGGGTTAGAGGTGCTGGGCATGGCGGAATATCCGCGCCCCAGTCATCAACGCTCGCGCTTGTTTGACGGGCGGATTTTCCGGGTTGCGTGCCGTGTTTTTCCCACGCCTCCCCAAAACGCCAGCGTTCCTCAGAAGTATCAGTGGGATTTTCCGGGGTGGCTGGTTTGAGAGCGACCCGAATTGTACTTCGCTTCGGTTGCGGGGCAGATTGCGGGGTTGGTTGCGGATCCTCCTGGGTGCCGCGTTGAGCTGGCTCAGCCGCACGTTTCGCTTTTGTGGGCGTGCTGCGCTGCATAGAAGGTACTTCGCGCCAGGTGAGGGCCGGTTCGACATCCGGGTCCTGGTGGGTGCGTACCGGGGCGCGGTTGGCACTTACCGGGTCGCGGCGGGTGAGGTCAGGCTTCGGAGTGAGTTCCCCATGTTGAGAGAGATCCTCGCAGGGCGCGGCATCGCTATCCGCGGCAGCCTCGCGGGTGAGTTTGGCTTTGCGGCCAGCCAGCTTTTTCGCGGCACGCTCCTGGCGTTTTTCTGCCTTCCGTTCCTCTTCCTGGTACCGTTCCCTGGCTGCGCGCGCCGAAGCATCAATGCGGTCAATAACCCCAGCCGCATCGCGACGCAGCTCCGGAAGCCACACTCGTTCCACCGCGAGCCAACCCATCATAGAGGTGAGAAGCTGCGGAGTGATGTCACGATCAGTCACGGTGGGGAGCGAACTCCATTTTTCGTCGTCAAACATGACAGCCAGAAGCCACACCTTGCTCCCCGGCTCGCGCACCACGATATCGAGGGTGTAGCTCGAGAGGCCGTAATCGCCCTCCACTTCCCAGCCGCGCTCACGCAGCTCGTGCATGAGTCGGTCACGGACCGGGTTGTCATTAATGCTCAGGGCGCGGGGAATTGCGGAGCTCCCTTCCGCATCCGTATCCGCTGGCGCGGCAGCAGCGCCGTCGTTGTGAGTGCGGGCGCGAGCCCGCAGCATATATTCACGCAAGTCCTGCATTCCGCGCGACCGGGTGCGATTGAGATCGATGTCTTCCGGATCAAACGAGGTGACCACCAGAACCTCACTGCGCGCGCGGGTAATGGCCACATTGAAACGGCGCTCACCGCCTTCGCGGCTGAGCGGCCCGAAATTGAGGGGGAGTGGTCCACCGGGCTCGCGCGGTGAAAATGCGGTTGAGAAAATAATGACATCGCGTTCGTCGCCCTGGACGTTCTCGAGGTTCTTCACGAAAAGTGGATCTTTTTCCTGTTCCATTGCGGCGCGGATAAGCGGATCGCGCGAGTCTTCAAGCAAGTCCAGGATAAGGTTGCGCTGCTGGATATTAAAGGTGACGACACCGATTGACTGGTGCGCTAACGCCGGAGAATTAAGGCGCCGGTGAATATCACGCACAATTTCTTCGGCCTCCACCCGATTGGTTCGGAACGTGGCACCGCGGCTGCGGTCGAATGTTCCATCCACACGCCGCATACTCACACCCGCGCCGCCGAAAAGTCCCGCGCTACCGGGTGACGGGAAACTGGAGAGTTTGCCTTCGTAATATGCCTCATTAGAGAAGGCGATCAGGGATTCATCCCGCGAGCGGTAGTGCCAGGACAGCCAGAGGCGCGGAAGGCCCGATTCAACGGCCTCAGAAAGAATAGACTCCAAATCGCTTACGACTGTCTCCACAAGCGGGCGATCTGGATCGTCGAGGTCCTCATCGTCGCCGCTGAAAGGACCGGTTTTCCCGAAACGAGTAGGCGGCATCTGCCGGCTGTCTCCGGAAATAATAACCGCTTTGGCACGGCCGATAGCACCCATTGCCTGATCAACGGTAATTTGGCTCGCTTCATCAAAAATGACGACGTCGAAAACTACGGCAGTGGGATCTACGAAAGTGGCGAGCGATGCCGGACTCGCAAAGAAACAGGGAGTGGCTTCTAGGATCTCCTCGGTGAATTCTTCAAGCAACGAGCGGAAGCTGCGCGCCCCGCGTTTGCGATCCAGGTTGCGCCGCAGAGTGCCTACTTTTCCGTGGAGTTCCCCGGGGCGGAAGGAACGACGCGCCATGAGAGTGGCCGGCAGTGCCTGGGTGGCTTCACCTTGAATGGTGGCGAACGCTTCCTGGAGACGTGCAAGATCCGAGCTATTTTGTTCCGATAGGGAAATATGACCGCTGAAGGAACGCATGCGTTCTTCGGCGCTGGTGGAGGCTACTCCACGGCGGAACGCGAGGGAGATATCGCGGTCTGGCACTTCACCCATTTCGATTTGGTGTTGGAATTCTTCCAGACCGTTGTCGCGCAAGATAGCGGTGGCGCGGCGCCACTCAACCGCGGCAGCTAGGGAATCTCGCCCGGCTGCTGACCAGCGCGGATACCATTCTTTAAAAACGCTCATCCACCGGTTCTCCGCGGGGAGCTGTAGATCGGCGGCATGCACCCAGGAATTCCAGCTGGCGCTGATCACCTCGAGCGCGGCGCGCACATCATCCATGTTGTTTGCGCGGCGAGTCAACTCAACCAAGGCGGGGAAGCGGGTAGATAGTTCCACAGAACGCTCGAGAGAGCTCGCGGCCTCCGCGAGAGCTGCCGGAGCGCTCGGGTCGCTGAGGGGAACGCTCACTCGCTGCCGGGCTCCTGGAATACTCTCTAATTCGGTCTCCAGATCCGCAACCGCGCGGCGCATATAGCTGAGCCGACCGAGCGCTGCTCGGACTGTATCGGGAGAGTGCTCTCCCTCGATATCTGGCTCTTTACCTGCGGGCAGCGCCGGGATGAGGGCCGAACGATAGGCAGCCAAGCGTTTCTTTTTCCCGAAGAAGCCGCCCTCCGCGAGATCATCGAGCGCGTGAGTGAGTGAGTGAGGAGGTCTCGCCGTACGCGAAGAATGTGGGAGAGAAAAGGTCGGTGAAAAACTTCAGTTCGGGAGCGAGCCGGGCAAGTTTATCGGCAACTGAGGCGATTTTCCACGTGGATGAGGCCAGATGCCGTGCTTCAGCCGGATCCAATAAAGGCGTTGTGCCATCGAGTGCTTTGCGCACGTCCGCAAGCGGAACACTCTCGAGGGTATCGACAATCTCCGGGTAGTGCTCGCAGTGCGCGGCCATGATCGCGAGCCCGTCAAAAGCGCGTATGAGCTCAGGGAGCGGGGCGTGATGAGGGCCTACCAGCCGCCAGGCGGACATAGCGGCCAGATCGGTACTGCGCGCTCGCACCGCGATATTGGGCAGAGCTTCGTCAATAGCAGCAATAGTCGCACGTGCATTCGGATCGGTGACACAGCGTTGCGGAACTACCGCTACCGCACCCTCGCCAAGATCGAGGGAGGCGGTGACAGCTGACCATAGCGAATGCCCGGCCGCATTCATTCCGTGCACGAGCGCCGGATAGGCCGCGAGAGGTTCTAAACGGGAGCGTAAGAGTGCGCGCGCATTATCCCAGCGGTGCATATCGTAATGAACACTCGCATCAATCGCGCCGCGCAATTGATCCCGAATCGCCTGCGGGCGCTGCTCTCCACCGTGTAAATCGAGAATAAAAGGTGCCAGGCCGATACGCTCCATACGTGTTTTAACGACGTCGAGCGCAGCCTGCTTCTCCGCTACGAACAGTATCCGTTTCCCCTGTTCTAGGAGATGGGCCAGAATATTCGTAATTGTTTGAGATTTCCCGGTTCCCGGAGGGCCTTCCACCACGAAGCTATATCCCTTGCCGGCAGCCGATACCACGCGCATCTGCGCGCCATCCGCGGGAATAGGAAGATTAAGCTCCGCCTCATTCGGGGTAATGTCCTCAATCGGTGGGAGGTCCCCCGGTTCCACAAAGCTTTCCCCGGGATGCAGCGTTAGGTGTTCAAACACCGGAGATTCCATAAAAATATCCCAGTGATCGCGCAGATCACGCCACATTCCGAACGTGGAGAACTTTGCGATCCCGAGGTACGCATCCCGGGTGACGGTAAAGGGAAGATTTTCGCGGACAAGGGCGGCAGAAATCTCACGGAGAACGTAGTCGATGTCGAGACCGGAGTCATCAAGCTTCGGTTCGGAAAGTGCGGTGATATGCACGCCGTGTTCCTGATGGAGCCATTCCACCAGAGAGTGGTTGGGGGTGGCCTCGGCACTGTTATCGGCTTGGATCGTGAAACGAGAACGGCCCGAACCGCCCCGTAGCCGTACCGGGAGCAGGAAAAGCGGTGCGCGGGCATCTTTTCCGTTTTTGCTCGTATAGCGCATCGTTCCGAGCATGAGGTAAAGATTGGCGGATCCCGTTTCTTCTGCAAGAGTTTTCGTGGTACGGGCCAAGTTTTTAAAGAAGTCGGCGTAACGGTAGTCCGTCACGTGCCCGAAAAGGATTCCACGTTCGCTCAATTCGGAGCTCACCTCAGAATCGGATAAATCACTGACATCCGTGGTTCCGCGTAGGAAACGATTATCGGAAAGATCATCCTGAGCTCGCATCGTAATACGATCCCCGCGCGAGATGCGATCGTCGATATCCGCCAGCATTCCGGCCCGGACCTCGAATTCAAGAACTTCCTTAGCCGGTTTGATATTGAGGAGTCGGTTGCGCAAGGTGAGATCCAATAGCTCGCGCTTCCAGCGCTGGACACGCGCGGGGGCCGGATCTGCTGTATCCAAGGTGAGATGATCCGCGGAGTCTTCCAGCCGCAATTGCTGTACTAGCTTTCCGGCAGCCCGAATATCAGCCGCGGGGGAGGACAACTGAGTGCTAGAAGTGGAGGTGTCTCCTGCGGTTGCGGTGTCCGGCAGCGCGGAGGCCGGCGGCGCTTGGGTGGGAAGCGGGCGCAGGCCGTCTCTATGGGATTCTGTCAGTCCGATGAGGGCAAGGACGGTACCGTCTGTGAGCTGTGCCTTGGTGCGGTTGAGATTATCGGAGAAGCTGAGTGAGGCATCGTAAAAAGTGGCATCTAAGGCAAGGACCGCACCGGAGCGTAAATAATTATTGATGGCGGCCGGTTCGGTAATAACCGGTTCGCGCAGACCATCCTCCGTGGTTGCAATGCCGACAAGGGCATGGCCCGGCACCAGGATAATAACCGGAAGAAGGCCGCATGCCTGCGCTAAAGCCGCATACGCGAGGACCAGGTCGATACAGGTCCCCGCTTGTGCGGTGAGAACTTCCTCAGTGGTGCGAATGCGCTGGCCGGTATTCTCGAAAGAGGCAGGCGGGGTGACGTAACGGATATCTTCAGCAGCTAAGACTGCGTAGACCGCGGACATAATCTGGAGAACCCGCTCGGTACCGGCCTGGTACCCCTGCACTGAGGCATCCCCGGTAGCCTCTTTGAGCAAATCAGAAACCTTGCGCACAAGCGCGGGAATTTGCGGTGCATTGGGCTGAGCGAAAGCTGCCAGGGACTCAAAATACGCCGGAGCGTGGAACCACTCATTCGGAGCGAGGATACGCAAACTGGTGCGGGCGCTTTCGGCCGTGCTACTTCCTTCGCACCGCAGGTGTGCCTCAAGGGTGCCCGGTTGTGATTCGGTAGCTTGTAACAGAGGATTATTCGGATCTAGGCGAGTCTGTTCAAGGAAACGAGGCGCTATCGCGGTAGTTTTTCCGGGGCGAAGTTCGGGGACGGGAACGGTGATGTCAAATAGTAGATTCGAGCCAATGCGGGCGGTGAGTTCCAGATGTGCGCATTCGCTCGCCTCGCTTTCTGAGCTATTGGAAACGAGGATATTTTTGACAACCGGAACCTGGTTATGGGCGAGTGCCCAGCCAGTTTTCCCGGCATAGGAGATCTCAACACGGAGGATTCCGGATTCCACAACAAGAACGTCGACTCCCTCAGATCCCACTCCGCTCATTCCCGCTAGTGCCTTTCCGTATGGTTTTCATTCGCCGTGTCCCCATTGGCAAACGGCAATATCCTCGACAGTCCACGTGCTATGTTACTCCGGATAGTCCCCGCACAGGCGGGTATTTTGATCCGCGGAACACTTCCCGAACGTCCAGAATGTGAACAAGATGTCTCAAAATCTGGAATTTACATTAGTCTCGAGAGCGCGCGGTTTCCCCGGCGCGGCACGCGCCGGGCGGCGTCGTACCGAAAAGAACGCGGCAAGGAACCTTGCGTGAACGTTTCGCGGAGAAACGCAAGCACCCACGGATGAGAGAAATAAGGAGGCCCGCGTGGCTGAAGGATATGTGCACTGGAATGGCGAACTGAATACGGAAGCCACCCAGCTACTTCGCGCGGGCGGCGCCATGTGCGTGCTCCCCACCAAGGTCGGCTATATTATCGCCACCACGGATTCGGCCGGGCTGGAACGGAAATTTGCGGTGAAGAATCGCAAGCGCAATAAGCCCGCCGTGGTGCTGTGCGGCTCTATGGAAGAACTGGAAACCCTGGCGCAGCTGACCCCGGAGATCCGCGATTTTTACCAGAAGAACTGGGATGCAGATATCCTCATGGGCTGCATCCTGCCGTGGCGGGCCGAGGCGGCTGAAAAATACATTCCCGAAGAAGGTGAAGCGCGTAACCTGGTGCGCGACGGGCGCGGAACCTCCTGCTTCGTGATCCGCTACGGCAAGGCCGCCGAGCAGATCGCCGCGGAGCTGTGGGAAAAAGATAAGAAGCTCGTTTTCGCCTCCTCAGCGAACCCCTCCGGGCGTGGGAACCGTGGCAAAGTGGAAGGGATAGGAACCGATATTGCCACCGAAGCGGACCTGGTGATCGAAGCCGATGATTACGTGACGTCCATCCAGCCTGATGCCTCCGAAGCTACGCGCTGGGAGCAGGGCGTTATGGTGTCCTTCGTTGATGCGGCGGGGAACCTTGTTCCCGAGCAGAACGGGCAGCGCATGGTCACCCCCGCGCCGGTGCTTATCCGCAAGGGTGTGTACCTGGATCGGATTCTCCAGCTGCTTTCGGAATCCTTCCTCAGCTGGGATTTCCGGCAGGGAGCGTACTACTAAAGAGCTTCGCGAATCCCGAGCCACTGGTTCCACCCGTGGTGGAGAACCAGCCAGGCCATGAGCCCGTAACCGGCCTGGCGGGGAGTGTAACCCCCGCTCAGGTCCATATCGGTATTCCACTGTTCGTGATCAACGAGTGGGCTGAAAGTATCAACGAAGGGGAAACGCCGTCGCTCCGTGACATCCCGGTAGGCATTGGACAAATTGAGCTGCACATCGCGGGGCAGATCCGGGCGCGGAGGCGGGCCTACCACGAAGGGGCGCATCCGCATCCGGTCCGCGGAATCCAGCAGATTTGCCAGGTGCAGGCGTGCCCGCGCCAGGGTGCCGCCGCGCTCCAGATCGTGACTGCCCAGCCCGATCACCAGGCGTGCTTCAATTTCCGGCCCGGTACGTAAAGCAACTTCCCGTTCCCAGCGCTCGGCCATCTCCGAAATGGTTTCACCGGGAACCGCCAAGGTGAGAGGGAGAAGCGGAGGATCGGTGAGAGTGCGTGCCATAACGCGGCCCGTCCACCCGAGCGCCCGCGCATCGCCGTACCCGGCCACCAACTCATCGCCTATGAAGATGACACGTAAAGAATCCACGGCTGCCTCCCTTGTTACTACGTAAATCCTACCGTGCTTGCCGCGGGGTCCGGTTACGTATGCGCGCGCCCGCGCGGCTCACCCACGCGGTTCTGCTCACGCACGCGCTTCGGCTCACGCCCGCGCTTCGGCTCACGCACTACGGCTCCCGCGCGGGAGGTGGGAATCGCTAGACTGCAAGAAGTACCTATCTTGGAGTTTATGTGACCAACGCTCTTCTCTTACTTCTTGGCATCCTCCTCACGCTGGGAACCGCGCTTTTCGTGGCCGCGGAATTCTCCCTGGTGGCCCTGGATCCGGCCGCGGTGGAATCGCGTGCTGCGGAGGACCCGGCTGCCGCCAGCGTGGCCGGACGCCTCCACCACCTCTCCCTTTTCCTGTCCGCGTGCCAGGTGGGCATTACCATCACCACGATCTTGCTCGGCTACGTGGCCCAGCAACCCCTCACGGAGATACTGACGGGCTGGCTCGGTGCGGCCGGGGTGGCACGTGCCGCGGCGGTTGCTATTGCCGCGGCCGCGGCCTTCCTCCTCGTCAATCTCTTCTCCATGCTCTTCGGGGAACTGGTGCCAAAAAATATGGCGCTGGCCGAACCGCTGCGCACGGCGGCCCGGGTGGGCGGCCCGTTGCACGCCTTCAGCGTGGTCTTCAAACCCGTGATCGTTTCCTTTAACGCCACCGCGAACTGGCTGCTGCGCCGCATGGGTGTGGAGCCGGCCGATGAAATCTCCGGGGCGCGCTCGGGTCCGGAACTGGGCGCTCTGGTGCGCCAATCCGCGGCGGCCGGCACCCTGGAGCCTTCCACCGCGCGCCTGCTCACCGCCTCCATTGGCGCGGGCGGGCTCACCGCCATCGATATTATGACCGACCGCGGCCGGGTGGAGTACCTGGAAGAAACAGCCTCGGCGGCGGATGTTATTACCGCGGCCCGCACCACCGGCTTCTCGCGTTTCCCCGTGGTGGGCGAGGGTGGCCTGGACGATATCCGCGGTTTCGCGCACCTGCGCCCCGCGGTGGCCATTCCCGCCGAGCGGCGCGCGGATGTGCCCGTTACGTCTTCCTCGGTGATGCGCGAAGCATTTGCGGTGCCCGAAACGATGGAATTGCCCGAGCTCCTGGTGGTGCTCCGGGATATCGGTGGCCAAACGGCCGTCGTCGTTGATGAATACGGCGGCACCTCCGGAATCGTGACGCTCGAGGACGCCGTGGAAGAAATCGTCGGCAATATTTCGGACGAACACGACCGCCGCGGCGGAGGCGCGCGCCGCACCGCACCGGGAACCTGGGTGGTGCCCGGATTGCTGCGCCCGGACGAAGCTTTCCGTATCTGCGGGGTGCGCCTGCCCGAAGACGGTCCCTACGAAACCCTCGGAGGGCTGATTATGGCCGAACTTGGCCGCATTCCCGTGGTGGGGGACACGGTGGAGGTCGACGACGCCCAGCTGACCGTGCGCGCTATGGACGAGCGGCGCGTGGAAACGGTGGAGGTGAAAATCCATGAGTAATACCCTCGCCCTTATTCTCACCGTGCTGCTGCTCGCCGGAAACGCTTATTTCGTGGCCTGCGAGTTTGCACTCACCGCCTCGCGGCCCTCTCGCCTGGAACCCCTGGCGGAAAATAATCCGCGCGCCGCGAAAACCCTGGCGGCCTCCCGCAACCTCAATGAAATGCTGGCCGCCTGCCAGCTCGGCGTAACCCTGTGCTCGGTGGCTCTCGGGGCGCTCGCGGAACCGGCGCTCGCGGCACTGCTGCTGGTACCACTGGCTGCTGTGGGTGCTGGGGCGGTTCTCGCCCACACCATCGCTTTTGTGCTGGTCCTGCTCCTGGTGACCGCCCTGCACGTGATCCTGGGAGAAATGGTGCCGAAGAACCTGGCGGTCACCCATCCCGAACGCCTCGGCATGCTTTTCGTGCCTTCGCTACTGATTTTTGATCGCATCTTCCGCCCGGTAACCGGATCCCTCAACTGGCTCGCGGTACATATCGTTTCCTGGATGGGTATGAAACCCAAAGACGAGGTCATCTCCGCTTTTACCGCCTCCGAAGTAGCGGCGATTGTGCACGCGTCCCAAGCGGCCGGGGTGCTCCAAGATACCCAGGGACTCATTACGGGGGCGCTGGAATTTTCCGAACATCAGGTGGGGGACACCATGCTGCCTCTCGATAGGGTGGTGACCTGCCCGCGCACCGCTACGCCCGCGCAGGTGGAACGGCTGGTGGCGGACCACGGGTATTCGCGTTTCCCGCTGGTCAGTGGCGGAAATATCGTCGGGTATATTCACGTGAAAGATATTCTCGACGCCGCCCAGCGCGAACTGCCCATTTCCGCCCGGTTGGTGCGCCCGGTGCGCAGCCTTGCCGCCAGTACGGGTGTGGAGGATGCCCTGCGGACTATGCAAACCTCGGGTACGCATATGGCCATCGTGGAAGATAACGGAAAGGTAACGGGTGTGATCTTCCTCGAAGACGTCATTGAAGACCTCGTCGGGGACGTGCGTGATTCCATGCAGCGCCGTTCCTAAAACCGCGAGATAGCGCCGATATAGTGGTGTGTCATGGGTGTGCTTCGGGAGCGGGATGGCGTGGTTAGCGTGCGGGGCACGACGGCTCATGTGGCGAAAACTCTTTGCCTTTCGAGCGCTGACCGTTATCATTTTGTAACAGTAATAGGCCGGTGGAATGACCGGTCTCAGGGCGGAAATAATAAGGGGAGCAGTGAGCGCGGCACACCACACCTCTCGCGGCGGGCGCAGGGCTGTCCGGGCGAGTGAGGCTCCGCAGGAGCGCGTTGGGAAACGCGCCGTGCGCAGCACCGCGGATGTGGGCGCGGAAAGCTCGCGGCCTGCAGGCTCGCACACGGCCCCGTCACACGCCGCGCGCGCATCACACGTAGCGCCTGCTGCGGATGCGATTCCCACGTCGCATGCCGTGTCTGCTTTGCCTGAAACTTCTGCCGGCCGTGCTCGCCGTGCCGCCATGTCGGTATCCCGCTCAACTTCCCGGGTGGTGGTTACCGCAGAAGATACTGACCGGGTGCGCACCCCCGGCAAACGGGCTGAAGCTTCGCGATCCCCGCGTCGCGGGCGTCGCGCCGCTCCCGTCGCCCCGGTCGCAACCGTAGAAACGGCCGCAACGGTAGCAACAGTCACAGCGCTCGCCCCGGTTGTCTCAACCTCAACACACGCACCGCTCGCACCGGTGCGTGAACTTCCCGCGCGCGGCAAACGGGCCTGCACCGCGGTACCCGCAGGCAGCAATTCAGATATCGCAGCGCTCCCCACCCCGGAACTGAAACCGCAGGTAGAAGTGGGGCGCGGGGCCGCTTTCGGCGTCGTTCTTCCTTCCTCTTTAACCCTCGCCGCCCGCGAGGCAGCTCCCGCCGTGGGAATCACCACCGATAGCGAGGGCACGGAAGTCCTCTCCGAATCGGATATCGACGCGGCGCTGCGTGCGGGTGAAGCCCGCGGGCGCGCGCACAACCGGGAACGTTCAGACCGCATCCTGGCCGGGGCTGCCGCGCAATGGGCGGTGGCGCGTTCCGTTTCCCCTTACCGAAATATTCTTATCGGAGCGGTGGCCTGCCTGGGCATGGTGCTTCCCGTCATGTCCACTTTGCAGGGGAATGCGGCGCAGGCCGCCAACCCGGCTTTTGTGGCACCCGTGGCGGAAGAATTCACCACCCCGGCCCAGCTCACCGGGGAAGTCGGCGCGATTCAGCGCGCCCAGGCCCGCACCGCGGCAGAAAATCCGCGCCGGGCCTGCCCGACTTCCGCCGGGGCCTCCGGCACCCGTGCCGCTTTTGATATCCCCACGGATCGCCTCATCGTTAAGCCGCTCCCCGAGGGTAGCTACCGCCTCACCTCGCCTTTCGGTACCCGCGTGGATCCGATTTCCGGTGAGGTGTCCTCCCACGCCGGGCAGGACTTCGGCGCTCCGGCCGGTACCCCGATCCATGCCATTGCCGACGGTGTGGTCAAGCACGCCGGCGAAGGCATCCAGGGTCGCTCCAATAATCTCATTATTATTGAGCACACCATTAACGGGGAAAAGTTCAGCTCCTGGTATATCCATATGTACGACGACGGAGTTTTCGTCAAGGCCGGTGACAAGGTCAAGGCCGGTGACGTGATCGGAGCGGTGGGTTCGAATGGCTATTCCACCGGCCCGCACCTTCACCTGGAGATTCACGCCGCCAATGACGAACTCCTCGACCCGCTGGCCTTCCTGGAAGAACGTCAAGCCCAGCCTCTCGAGGCGGATTGTAAGTAATGGGGCGACTCTACGATATTGATGGGCCGGCGCTCATCATCGCCCACCGCGGTGGCGGTAACGAATACCCGGAAAACTCCCTGCGCGCTTTTGATGCTGTTTACCGCGCGGGATTTCGGCATATCGAATCGGATGTGCATACCACCGCGGACGGGGTGGCGGTTATCCTCCACGATCCGCTCCTGGACCGCACCACGGACGGGGTCGGCCCGGTCAGTGCGCACACCTGGGCGGAAGTTGCGCAGGTCCGTAACGAAGCCGGGGAACGCCCGCCGCGCCTAGACGAAGTCCTCGACGCCTTCCCGGATGCTGTTTTTAATCTCGACGCGAAATCCGATGCGGCCGTGGAACCGCTGGTGGCGGCGGTGCGGCGCACCGGGGCTGCCAGGCGGGTTTGCCTGGCAAGTTTCTCCCAACCTCGCGTGGAGCGTATGCGTAGTCAGCTCCCGGGAGCCACATTTTCACTGGGCCGTTCCGCGGTGGCCTGGCTCATGGCTCTCTCCCGCTTGCCCGGGGTGCAGGGGGTGCGCATCGCCAAATTCCCCGGCTCGCAGCGCGGCTTCCAGGCCGTTCAGGTGCCGGTTGATATCGCGCTGCCCCGCCCGCGCTCGCTACCCCGCCCTCTTTCACGCTTGCGCCGCCGCGAGGGCGAGGACGGCAAGCTCGGGCGCCCGGTTCCCGTGCTCACCGCTCGTTTTGTGCAGCTCGCTCACGCGCAGGGTCTGGCGGTACACGCCTGGACAATTAATTCGGCCGCGGAGGCGGAGAGACTCCTTGACCTGGGTGTTGATGGCATTATTACCGACGAACCGAGCACTATGCGCAATTATTTCGACCGCTCGCAGTACTCGGTGCGGATTTAAACCCCGGTAGCGGGAGGGGAGCGCGGCAGGTAGCGGCGGCGTCGTACCATCTCCCGACCGCGCTCGCACCTCACGCTCTCAGCGCAACCACCGCGCAAATAGTGACGAAACAAACAAGAAATGCTAGGCTTAAAGTCCCTTGCGGTGCATCGAAGCGCCGCACCGCCACATAAAAGGAGTTGTGATGAAGGCTTGGCAATTTACCAATACCCATGAACCTCTTGTTCTCAATGAGGTTCCTGAACCCACGGCCGGTCCGGGCGAAGTAGTTCTGGAGATGAAGGCGGCCGGTATTTGCCACTCGGATGTTGGTCTGCTCACGGACGAGGGCTGGCTATCTATGCTCGCCAAACGGCCCATCACCATCGGGCATGAAAATTCGGGCGTTGTGGCCGAAGTGGGCGAGGGCGTCACCGAATACCGGGTCGGGGACCGCGTGGGTGTGTGCCCCACCACCGCGGCCGGTGCCCCGGGCTACAGTTTCGATGGCGGTTTCGCTCCAAAAATGGCGGTTCCGGCCGAAGCGCTTGTCCCGCTTCCGGACGGGGTTGATTTTGTTCTGGGCGCCGCGGCAACCGATGCCGGAATGACGTCCCACGCGGCGGTTGTGACCCAGGGTGGCCTGCAGAAGGGCCAAACCGTGGGAATTATTGGCCTGGGTGGGCTCGGGCAGATCGGTGCGCGGGTGGCGGTCCTCGCCGGCGCGGATGTGTACGTGGCTGAAATTAACGAAAAGGTGTGGCCGCTGGCCGAAAAGATCGGCGCCAAGGGCGTAAAAGGGAGTATCAAGGACTTCTCGGATATTACCTTTGATCTCATCGTAGACTTTGCCGGTTTCGGCACCACCACCGCGGACGCCGTGGATATTATCCGCCGTGATGGCACCGTGGTGGTTGTGGGAATGGGCAAGCTAGAATCCCTTATTTCCACGAAGAGTCTCATCCTCAACCAGTGCCGCCTCATCGGCTCCAACGGCGGTACCAAGGCGGATATTGCCGGGATTTACGAGTTCATGGCCACCGGGAAACTTACCCCGCAGGTCACCACCATCCCCTTCGAGGAGATTCCCGAGGGTATCGAGAAACTCAAGAACCACGAGGTTGTGGGGCGCCTGGTTGTTGAGTATTAAGTAGCGGTGGCGTGTTGCGCCCGCGCGCGTTGCGGAACGACGGGGCGCTTGCGGAACGACGGCGCAGCTAGGGCCACCAGCGTAGCGCGATGGGCCCGCATATCTTTCGATACGCGGGCCCAGGGCTAATAGACAAATGGGGGTGCGGACGGTTTCCTAGAGATTTTTAAGGAGAACGTTCAATGAGTAAGCGTACGTATACGAGCGAGCAGATC